>DQSL01000065.1 GCA_015663235.1 Mariprofundaceae bacterium | reverse complement strand
GAAACAATCCCACCCATGCGTTGCGAGGTCTGCCTTAAAGCATTCACTTCTTCTTCCAATGAGAAATCGGCTTCTTGAATCCGAACAGGTTTATTTATCATGCATACCACAGAGGCACGGAGACACAGAGAGCAATTGAGTATTCACGCTAATCACTTTCCACTATATCAAGAATAGTTTTATCAGAAAAATTGCCTTGTTTAACATCATCAAGCCCACGTATAATATTTAAGACAACTTTCTGACCTTCAATATCAATAAACAATTCATTCAAGTCATGGTTCACCATATCTTCTATACTCTGTGTCTTCGTGTCTCTGTGGTTCACTTAACCTCCCGAAAATGGCGGCATCAATGCCACTTCATCACCATCTTTTAATATCAAACTTAAATCCTTCACCTGCTCTTCATTCACCGCCACCAGCAATGGCCTTATATCCGCACAACCCACCGCTGCTATCACATCACCAAGCGACATATCACCTTGCAACGTGGTCGATTGTTTACCCACCTTATCTGCAATCATCCCAAAAAAGAGAATTTTAATCATGACTTTCCTAACATTCCTACTTGGGGACAAATTGTCCCTATGTAGAATCCAAGTTCCTCATCCCTTTTACGAATATTTTTAAAAAAATCAGTTGGGTTCGCACTTCCCGTCAACGCACCAACCACATCCACCAAGGAATAATACCATTCATCATCATGCCAAGCCCTGCGGATTTCTTTGCTCTGAAAAATAATGAGCTTGTTTTGTTGTTCAGTCATACTTTTTCACACGCCATGCAATCAATGGCAAAGAGAGGCCTATCCAATGCCTTTTGCAAAAAACTTAAATCAAGTGCTTGCATCAAATATTATCCTCCAGACCATTAAAGGGAAGCGTCCCCTTTTTCGGATACAATATTGTGAGTAGCCACGCATTTAGACGCAATAAAATCAAACGCGTGAGTGCGCTACCATCGCCTCTCAAGTATTTCGCATGCTCAGACAAGCTCTTAATAAACATTCCGTTTTATTCATATTAATCAATGAGCATTTGTTGCAACACATGCTTAAACGCTTGAATTTCTTTTGTTTTTAAACAACCCATGTGCTTAATTATTCGACTTTTATCAATCATTCGTATCTGGTCTACAGCAAGTGTGCCTTTTTTATTCTGAAATTTCACAGCTACACGCCAAGGGTATGCTCGGGTATTGGATGTAAGCGGTACAATTTGCACAGTGCGTAAATTTTGGTTCATCTCATCAGGAGAAACTAAAAAACAAGGCCTTACTTTACGAATTTCAGAGCCCAGTGTAGGGTCAAAGTTAACCAAATAAACCGCATACTGTTTAATCACCATTCCCAGCTCTCATCATCTTCCCATATATCATGAATCAAAAGCTTATCATCCCCTAATTCATGGCAACGTTTAGCTGCTTCCGCCCAACCTTCGCGCGGTTTTCTATGCACAGGTTTGAGTATAATCACATTGTTTTCTACGCTTAATTCTAATATATCGTCCACTTGGCATTGGTCTAACACCTTCTTAGGGATGCGAACGCCTCTAGAATTACCTATTTTCACCACATTTAATTGCATGACACACCTCTTGCAATGTAACTACATATGTAATTATATTTAACGGGCAAGAAAAAGTCAATCGCGCTTAAAATCACCCGACTTACCACCCGTTTTTTCTTCCAGTTGGATATTGGTCAAAACCATGCCTTTATCCACGGCTTTGCACATATCATAAATCGTGAGTAGTGCCGTGCTCACTGCCGTTAAAGCTTCCATTTCCACGCCTGTTTTGCCTTTGCATTTCACCGATACTTGCACTTTTAAGCCGCAGGCTTCTGTAAGCTCTGAAAACGATACATCAATGCCAGAAAGCATCAGCGGGTGACACATGGGAATCAAATCAGGTGTTTTTTTCGCACCCATAATCGCTGCCACATCGGCAATGGCGAGCACATCACCTTTTTTGAGTTTACCTTGCTGAATGTGCGCTAAGGTGTTTTCCAACATGTGAATTTCACCGCTGGCAATAGCGATTCGCGTTGTTATTTCTTTATCGGACACATCCACCATGCGCCCGCGCCCCGCTTTGTCGAAATGGGTTAAGTTACTCATCATTTATCACCTTATCTTGCGCTTTTGTTTGCACTTCTACGATTAACTTTCCTTCTCGCATTCGCCAATGCTGCTTTGCTAAGACCTTGGCATCACCTGCATCATGGCTGACCATAAACATGGGGATATTGAGCTCTTGTTGCAAATCTTTTAACGCTTTTCGCAATCGTAAGCGAATATCTGGCGCTTGGGCTGAAAAGGGTTCATCAAGTAGCAGAAGTGCAGGTTTGATATACACCGCCCTAGCCAGTGAAACACGCTGCGCTTCACCCGTAGATAGCATGATAGGTTTTCGTTTTAATAATGAATCAATTTCCAAGGCTTCGCACACTTTAAGCAACCAAGTTGCATCCGCATCATTCACGCCCAATGCGATATTAGCCTGCACATCCAACCACGGCAAAAGCACGGCATCGCTCCATACAAAACCAATGCTTCGCTGCTCTGTAGGTTTGACAAACTTAGCAGCACTATCTAGCCAAATATCACCCTTGATATGCATCTCGCCTTGGCAATCTTCTAAACCTGCAAGGCAACGTAAAAAGGTGGTTTTTCCTGCACCATTTTCACCTGAAATAACAATGATTTCATCATTAAATTCAGCTTGTACATCCAAGTTTAAGCTGCCTAATGTAGCTATGATGCAAACACTGTTCATGAACTCACCACCAAGGGTTTACGATTGATACTGTACACCACCGATAACATCACGAATGACACAAACAATAAAATTAAAGCGAGTTGTGCTGCCTCGGTTTGCTGCTGCATTTCGACAAATTCAAACAAGGCAATGCTTGCCACTTTGGTCTCACCTGGAATCGAGCCACCCACCATCAATACAACACCAAACTCACCCATGGTATGCGCAAACGAAAGTGCTGCTGCCACCAACACACCACTCTTGGATGCGGGCAAGATAATATAGCGCAACATTTGTCGCACATTCATGCCGCGTGTTTGACCAAGCTCAAGCCATGATGTTGGCACAGCACGAAAAGCTTGCTGCATAGGCTGCACCGCAAAAGGCAGCGAATACAATAACGATGCCAACACCATACCCGAAAAAGAGAATGCTAAGGAACTATCAAACACAGAATCCCACGCCGAACCAAACCATGAATCAGGTGCAATCATCAGCAACACATAGTAGCCCAACACCGTGGGCGGCAATACCAAAGGCAATGCCACAAAGACTTCCAACACCGTGCGCCCCCTAAACGAGACAAATGCCAATACATACGCCAGAGGCAAACCAATCAGGAGAAGCAGCACCGTGGTTGTAAGCGCTAATTGAAGTGAAATAATAAGAGAATCAATCACGGTAATCCATCATAAAACACTTGGGCTTTAGCTGAAAGCAACACCGCCACATAAGGTATCTCTGCCAAAGCATGTGTTTTATCCGCGATCGGCACAAAAGCAGCATCTGTTAATCCTTGATGAACCATCATGCTAGCTTGCATAGCATTTTGCGCATACACAAGCTTGGGTTGCAATGATTTCCACAAACCTTTGCGCTCAAGCATAAATTTTGCAGCCAAACCAAAGGGTGCAACATCGGGGTTGGCAATGGCAATATGTTGGATATGGCTTTGCAGCAAAACTTTCAAATCTATCATACCATCAGCAGTGACAATACCTAAATATCCGCGACCAATGTTTTTATGGTCGCTGCTGAGTAAAGCTGGGCGCTGGGTATCGGCTGCAATCCAAATATCAAAAGGTGCGCCTTGTTGGATTTGGTTAAACAATCTCCCTGTTGAACCTGAAACCAAACGTACCTTCACATCATGGCTTTGCTCAAACTGCGTGCTGTACACCTTGGCTTTTTCATAATAACTCGATGCCACAGCCACCGTAATTGTTTTACCTGCATAGGAAAATGAACTACAGAGACACAGAGACACTCCAAGAAAAAGAACAGACAAAAAGACAGGCATCGTTTTTACTTTTCTCTGCGAAACTCTGCGAACTTTGCGGTTCAAAACTAACCGCCAATTTGAATCATGGAGCGTTTATCCGCATCAGAATCAAAGGCATACGTGCCAATTTCAGGTTTAATCAGTGCCGAGCGCCGAAACACCGCAGCAATATCAGCATCGCTACCGCCTTGTCGAATCACATCGCGTAAATTCATGTGTTTATCTTCGGGTAAACATGAGCGCAAACCACCATCAGAAGTTAAACGCAGACGATTGCACCCTTCACAAAATCTATCCGACATCGGCATGATAAAACCGACTTCACCCTTGCCTGATTTGAGCGGTAAATACCGCGCTGCTGTGTTACCTGTTGGCATGGGTGAAATATCCACGCGCGCTTGCACTTCTTCTTGCGCTAAAATATCGGATATGGGTATATAATGTTTGTCCCAATCCATGCCCAGTTTCATGGGCATCAACTCAATAAAACGAATCGTCGCCCCCACTTCGACAGCAAAATCAATCAAGCTCGCCACCTCGTCTTCATTAATACCGTTCATCAGCACTGTATTCAACTTCATGGGAAAAAGGCCCACATCTTTGACCGCCTGGATACCATCCAACACAGGCTGCAATTCGCTACCCGTCAAAGCTTTAAAGCGCAAAGGATTGAGTGTATCAAGGCTGATATTGATACGATGTAAACCTGCATCTTTTAAGGCTTGCGCATGTTTAGCTAGATAGGTGGCATTGCTGGTCATTGCCAAGTCAGTGATACCATCAATCGCGGCTATTTTCTCGATGAGCTTGGGTAAATCTTTACGCACCAAAGGCTCGCCACCCGTGATACGAATCTTATTCACACCCAAAGATGCCGCAACTTGCACAATGCGCTCGATTTCTTCAAATTGAAGGATATGTGAACGCGGCTCGGCTTGATAGGCATCCGCCGCAGGTCTGCAATAATCACAACGCATATTACATCTATCCGTTACCGAAATACGCAGGTAATTGAGTTTGCGATCAAACGTATCTTGCAATTCTGCTTGCACAGGCTGTTTATCAAAAAAATGAATCGGTGAAATGTCCACAGGCATCATAAATTCAGATTATCCCTTTAAAAAACAGCCTGTGCAATCAAGTATGCAAATGTTGCCGAATCAGCTTTGCCTGCATTACGCTCTGTAACGGCTGCACCTGGGTTAAAAACACCATACAAACCTACCACTTTCAAACCTTTGACCGATGCAACTTTATACACCACTTTTAAGTCAATTTCTGTGCCTGCCTCGGTTTCAGTATAGGTTGGAGCGCCTGCAAACACATTGCCAGCCCCAACAACATTCAACCAGTCACCTGTCGCTTTATCCAATGCAAGAAAGTGAACATTGCCCATCAAGGTCAAGCCTTGGATAGGTGATGTTTTGGCTGAAAGACGCAAATCTTTCATGTTTGCCCACGAAAAGAAGTCCATTTCACCATAATGTGCATGGTTGGTATGGAATGGGAAAACAAAGGTTTTGTGTGTGTTGGTATCCGTTTTATCATCGCCTGGGCTGTAGTTGTATTCAATACCCACGCGTGTGTTCCATGTATCAAAAGTGTAACCTGCTTTGGCTGCATACGCCGAAGCTTGTTGGGACACGCCAGTTTTCCATGTGCCATTCTGGAATACAGCTTCAAAAGTGGCATCAAAACCACCACGTTTACCAAATAAACGTGTGCCAAAGGTATTCATATCACGCCCTTGACCGATTGAAGCCTGTTGATTGTGCTGCCAATTGATAAAATAAACATCAGCACCTGACTTGGGTGTAACATTGTATGTGCCATACACACCCGCCAGCGTCCTGTCTTCCCATGTCACCAAGGATTGCCCTTGGGGTGCTGCGGTAGAAGGTGTCATGGATACAATATCTGAGGGATGGACAACAAAAGCATCAACCGCCAACTTCTCTTTTTTATACATCACTTTTGCGCCATCAAAAGTACGCGCTACATCTTTCCAGCCCAAATGCCCCAATAAACGTTGGTCGCCATACACCAATTGCTGCCTACCCACGCGCACCGCAACATTGTTCATGTCATATTGCAGGTAAGCTTGCAGTAAGTCTGCTTGCGAAAAGTTTTGCGTACCATTGGCTTGTGTGGTGTTTTGTATCAACACCGCTTGTGGCTGCAAGAATACACTCAACCCATTCGCAAAATCTCTTTTGGCTTTGATATACAGACGCGAATCAAATTCACTTTTATCGTTATCCACTGCCGAATTAAAATCAAAGTTATTAAATGTTTGATACCGCTCGCGCAAGTCTGCCGACACATCCCAGTCTGCCGCATAAGACAAGCTAGAGAAGCATAATACAGATAATATCGCCCCTGTTTTCTTCACCATTACTTTACTTGTTGTATACACTACTCTGATCACCCCTCAACATATGATTACCGCGCTGCCAATATCCTCTTTATCTCAGGAATACACGAGCCACAGCCTGTACCGGCTTTGGTACAAGCTTTTAAAGTCTCCAAATCACCACAGCCACTTTCTATGGCTGCAAACAATTCAAGCTCGCCCACATTGTGACAAGCGCAAATGATTTTGCCTTTGGTATCTTCAGTGTTCACCACACTGCTTGGTGCAAGTAGGAATGGGCGCATACCACCCACATCTGTGCCTTCTAACATCAACTTGCGCAACCATTGGGCTTCAGATATATCGCCGCCCACCCAGCGCACTGCAACAAGGTGCCCATCACCATCAATCCAAGCTTTGCGGTTAATGCCAAGGCGTTTATCCGAATAGGTGAGCATTTCAAATGCCTGACCTTGTTCTAAAATATGGTCAAGGCGTTTGTATTGTTTTTCTTGAAGCGGCTTCTCACATGCCAAATCAATAGATGTGACAGGGTATTTTTGCCCAGCACACGCCACCACACCATAGGTATATTCTTCAATCATTTTACGACCAAGATGCACCTTTTCACCTGCCATCAGCATCATACCGTGCCAACCTGCAGCAAACGGCGCGACTTTAACTGCCGCATGTTTGAATTCTGGCTCTTTGGACACAGGGTCAATGGCTGTTTTAATCAGACTATTCACCCGCCCACTACGCGCTGTCATTTTACCCCAGTGCATAGGTAAAAATAGCAAACCTTGACGAATATCTTTGCTAATTTGCGCAGGTATGATGACACGCCCTTGACGCGATACCACTTCCACCAAAGCTTCATCTTCAATGCCATGTTCTGCTGCATCATCAGGATGAATTTGCAACGTGGGTACTGGCGCATGTTGCATCAATTGCGGCACAGCACCCGATTTGGTCATGGTATGCCATTGGTCGCGGATGCGCCCTGTGGTTAATGAAAGCGGGTATTCTTTATCTGTGGGTTCAGCCACGGGAATATAATTTATATCAATGAAATGTGCTTTTTTATCGGCAGTTTCGTAAACATTATCGATATAAAGGCGCTTGATTTGATTGGGTTTATCGCCCGCTTTAAACGGCCATTGTTGAGGTCCAAATTCATCAAGCACAGCATACGATAAACCAGATATATCAATGTCCATACTTTGGGTTAAACCACAATGTTCATCAAACACATCGCCTGCTTTTTCATAGGCAAATGCTTTTGACCAATCTTGTCCAAGTTTGTTGCCCAACACCACGGCAAAGTCCGCCGCGATTTTCCAATCGTCTCTGGATAAACCCGCTTTGGGAATGGCTTGCTGCAAATGGGTGATTCTGCGCTCGGTATTGGTGATTGTTCCTTCTTTTTCTGCCCAGCCCGATGCAGGAAACAACACATGCGCCAATTTGGTGGTATCGGTAGGATGATAAGCATCAGAGACCATCACAAGCTCTGCTTTTTTCAGTGCGGCTTCGGCTCTTTTGGCATCAGGCATAGACACAATCGGATTGGTGCAAGCAATCCATACCGCTTTAACCGTACCTTCTTCCAAAGCTGAAAATAATTCCGTCGCTGTTAAACCTGGTTTCTCGGAAACACTGTCCACACCCCAATAGTCTGCCACTTCTTGACGGTGTTTTGGGTTGGTATACTCACGGTGTGCTGCCAACATGGTTGCCATACCACCCACTTCACGACCACCCATAGCATTGGGTTGCCCCGTCAAAGAAAATGGGCCACAACCTTCTTTACCCACCTGCCCTGTTGCCAAATGTAAGTTAATCAATGCATTATTTTTATCTGTTCCCGATGAAGATTGATTCAAACCCATCGTCCAAAAAGAAAGGGTTTTATTTTCGCCAAACCAGCGGGCGGCTTGGATAATATCTTCAGGATTTAAGCCACAAATCGCAGCGGCTTCACCCACATTCAATGCCAATGCTTTTTCTTTGACTGCAGCAAAACCAACCGTGTGATTCGCAATATAATCTTCGTCTGCAAATCCTTCTTGCAGCAACACATGTAACATGGCTTGATACAATATCACGTCCGTTCCAGGTTTGATGGCAAGATGTAAATCAGCTATGGAGCAGGTATCGGTGCGGCGCGGGTCAACCACAATCACTTTTAAATCAGGGTTGGCTTCTTTGGCAGCTTCCAAGCGGCGGAACACAATCGGGTGCGCATACGCAGGGTTTGCACCTGTGATGAAAAAACAACTCGCTTTTTCAATGTCATCATAACATGTCGGTGGCCCATCTGCACCAAAAGCACGTTTGTAACCTGCTACTGCCGAACTCATGCAAAGCCTTGAGTTGGTGTCGATATTATTACTGCCAATAAAGCCTTTCATGAGTTTGTTGAACACATAATAATCTTCAGTTAACAGTTGCCCCGACACATAAAATGCCACCGCATCAGGACCATGCTCCTGAATAATATCGGCAAACTTCTGTGCAGTATGATTGAGCGCAGTATCCCAATCCACAGGGGCAAAGGGTGCATCCAAAGCGGTGCGCAATTGCGGCACAAGCAGGCGGTCTTTGCTATCCACGGTTTTGTGCAGCTCTCTGCCTTTGGAGCAGAGTTTACCTTGATTGGTTGGGTGCTGGGTATCGCCGCTGAGTGAAATGATTTTATCACCATCGGTTTCCAATACAATGCCGCAACCTGTTCCACAATAAGAACAGGCACTGTTAACTGTATACGTCACAATAAACCCTTTGTTATAGTTCTAAAAAGACAATGCCGTCTTCAACTTTGGCAGCATACGTTTTGACACAACCTTCATCGGGCGCTTTCACCTGCCCATCATCCAAATGGATGCGCCAGTTGTGCAGTGGGCACAACACATCATCACCTGAAATAATCCCATCCACCAATGGCCCATCTTTATGCGGGCAACGATTTTCCAAGGCTTTGACTCTATCATTGGTCAAACGAAACACGGCAATTATCGTGTTATCGGCGCGAACGGTGCGCGCTTGTGATGGTGGAATTTCATCCAATTTACATACTTCAATCCAATTCTTATCCGACATTATACTGTCTCCACACGAACAGGAATATCAATAGCTTTGTATTCCGTAAATTTTTCATAACCTTTATCAGCATCTGCAACACGCGCTTGCCAAGGGTCATGCGCTTGGGCATCAAGGTAGGCATGTAAACGCGCCACCAAAGCTTTGCGATTTTCAATATCATCCACAACTGCAGCTTTAATACTGTCTAAACCCACACGTTTTTGCCATGGTGCGCAACGCTCATTGTGGCGGCCGCCTTCACGGTAATGCTGCAAATAAGCCTTGGCGATTTGTTCAACTTCTTCCGCAGTTTCCACGAGGCACAACAGCTCTGTTGCCACCACATGCACACCACCATTGCCGCCTGTGCTGATTTCCCAGCCACCTTCAACGCCAACAATGCCTATGTCTTTAATCGTCGCTTCTGCGCAATTTCGTGGACAACCCGAAACGCCCAACTTCACCTTGGCAGGGAACCAAATATGATCGAGTTGTTTTTCCAAATGAATGCCCAAGGATGTAGAATCTTGCGTACCAAATCTGCACCATTCTGAACCCACGCAGGTTTTGACTGTACGCAGACCTTTACCATACGCATAACCACATGCCATGCCTAAATCTTTCCACATCGGTGTTAAGTCTTCTTTTTTGACACCCAATAAATCAATACGCTGACCACCCGTGATTTTCACCGTTGGTACATTATATTTCTTGGCAACCGTTGCGATTTTAATCAACTCATCAGGCGTGGTCACACCACCAAAAATACGCGGAATCACGGAAAATGTGCCATCTTTTTGAATGTTGGCGTGCATACGTTCATTGGCGATACGCGATGTACGGTCATCTTCCGAATCTTCAGGCCAAAGCATACCAATATAATAGTTAATCGCAGGGCGACAAACTTGGCAACCCTCACCTTCCCAGTCCAACACATTCATTACTTCACGCACCAAAGTCAGCTTCTTGGTTTGAATTTGTTCTTTGACTTGTTCGTGATTCATTTCTGTACAACCACAAATCGGGTCATGCTCTGATTCGACAAATGATGTGCCTAATGTGGAGACAAGAATTTGGTCGATAATACCTGTGCAACCCCCGCAAGAACCACCTGCTTTGGTGCAAGCCGTAATTTCTTTGCGCGTGGTTAAACCTTCATTGGTAATCGCATCCACCACATCTTTTTTGGTGATACCATTACAACCACAGACCACCGTGTCATCACTCATGGCAGATGCTTGGTCTATACCCGAATGCCCAGAGTCGCCCAAACCTGATGCTGAGAATAACATCGTTGACCGCATTTCAGACACATCTTTACCATCCTGCATCCATTGGAAAAAGGTTGGGCCATCCGCCGTGTCACCAAACATGACCACGCCTTTGATTTTATCATCTTCCAAGATGATTTTCTTATACACACCACCATGTTTGTCCAACAACTCAATCATGTCTGCACCAGGGGTGCCCATGAAATCACCCGCCGAGAACACATCAATACCTGATACTTTAAGCTTGGTAGACACTACAGAACCTTCATAAGCTTTCAAACCGTTGCCTGTGATTTGGTATGCCAACACTTTCGCTTGCTCGAATAGTGGCGCAACCAAACCGTAAGCAATGCCTCTATGCTCAGCACATTCACCCACCACATACACCGATGCATCGGTAACAGTTTGCATGTAATCATTGACCACAATGCCGTTGTTGCAAAACAAACCACATGATTCAGCCAATGCTTTGTTCGGGCGAATGCCCACAGCCATCACCAATAATTCGCAATCTAGCGTAGAACCATCTTTAAATTTCAAACCTTCAACACGCGTCTCACCTGTCACTTCCGTGGTCAGCGTGGACATTTTGAACTGCATACCTTGGTCTTCCAAGGATGTTTTAAGCATTTCGCCAGCCACACTATCAAGTTGCATGTTCATCAAAGTGTCTTGGTCGTGAATCACGGTGGCTTCCATGCCAAGATTGAGTAAACCTTTGGCTGCTTCCAAGCCCAATAAACCACCACCAATCACCGCAGCTTTTTTATACGTTTTCGCCGCTTCAAACATCTTATCGCAATCATCAATGTCACGGAAAGCAATCACGCCATCTTTGTCATGCCCTGGCACAGGAATAATGAACGGATTAGAACCCGTCGCAATAATGAGGTTGTCATAAGTTTCTTCTGTGCCGTCTTCGGCAATCACCAGCTTCTTACCCCGATGAATCTCGGTAACTTTCTTGCCCATATACAGCTTAATGCCGTTATCTTTATACCATTGCTCATCATTCAAAATAATATCTTCAATCGTGGTGTCACCAGCCAATACAGGCGACA
This sequence comes from Mariprofundaceae bacterium, assembly GCA_015663235.1. Taxonomy (GTDB): domain Bacteria; phylum Pseudomonadota; class Zetaproteobacteria; order Mariprofundales; family Mariprofundaceae; genus Ghiorsea. The sequence goes on along the minus strand of DQSL01000065.1, from coordinate 3,952 downwards.
ACATAATACGATTGTAGTTGGGGTATTTTTCCGCACCAAAAATCGTAATCTCAAACATATCTGGATTGGCCTTCAATATCTCTTCAATAGCGCGCACACCCGCCATGCCATTACCAATCATTACCAATTTTTTCTTATTGCTCATTTCAACCTCTTTCAAAACAATCTTATCTCAAAACTTATTAAGTATCTAACACGCATAAGCAAACACCATGCCTAACATAAACATAAGCCTTGGCGCGGTTTAGCCAAAGAAAACATATGCTATGCCTAACAATAGTGCATTGAATGCCTATATTTTAGGCTTGTATTCAATTGAACATGCATTTTAAAGCCCAAACACACACAATTCGTGCTGGCATTAGGCTTGCTCATATCTGTGCAGAATACTGCTATGCATTCCACTCAATTTATACAGGAGACACGCAAATGGCCGCAACAGGCGCTGGTGTTGACCAAAGCAAAATAAACTTATTCTCATTCACTGGGAAAATAAAAATATTACACATGTCATGGCTGGCATTTTTTATCAGCTTCATGGTGTGGTTCAACTTCGCACCACTCTTGGCATCCATCCGTGAAACCTTTGATTTAAGCGACCAAGAAGTTAAACTTCTATTGATTTTAAATGTCGCCCTCACCATCCCCGCTCGCATTATCATTGGCATGTTGGTGGATAAATATGGTCCAAAAATCACCTTCTCCGTATTACTCGCCGCATCCAGTGTGTTTTGCTTCTTATTTGCCTTCGCAGAAACATACACCGAGCTTGCCACCTACCGCTTTTTGCTTGGTTTTGTGGGTGCTGGTTTTGTGATTGGTATTCGCCTCGTTTCGGAATGGTTTCCTGCCAAACAAGTCGGCACAGCCGAAGGTATTTATGGTGGCTGGGGCAACTTTGGTTCTGCGGGTGCAGCTATGATTCTTCCCGTATTCGCATTATGGATTGGCGGCGATGATGGCTGGCGCTGGGCAGTGGCAACCACTGGTTTCCTTGCCTTGGGCTTCTCTGTTGTTTTCTACTTTTCAGTCAGCAACAACCCCAAAGGCACCACCTATTTCCGCCCGAAAAACTTAGGCGCGATGGAAGTGACCAGCAAGGGTGATTTCTTCCTTTATTGCGGCATGACCGCACCGCTCTATCTGGCACTTGGTGCATTGGCTTGGAAAGTTGGCCCTGCCAACCTCAACATCTTCTCTGCAAGCATCACTTGGAGCATTTATGCCGCATTGCTCGCCCTTTATGCGTATCAGGTGTCCAATATTTATAAAATTAACAAAGGTTTGTTTGCGACCAATGCCCGCCCCGTGCCTGAAATTCACCGCTATAAATTCAAACAAGTCGCAGCCTTAAACTTTTCTTATATGATTACATTTGGCGCGGAATTGGCAGTGATTTCTATGCTTCCCTTGTTCTTCTTCGACACATTCAAAGACAGTGCTGATTTATCGGTTGCCCACGCCGCCTTGATTGCTTCTATCTTTGCAGGTTTAAACATTGTGATGCGCCCTATGGGTGGTTATTGGAGCGATAAATACGGGCGCAAGCTTGTTTTGTCCATCACGTTAGCTGGCTCTGCCTTGGGCTTCTTCCTCATGGGTCAAATCACCCCTGACTGGTCGATTGCGGCAGCCGTTGGCGTGATGTTGGTTGCCTCAGTGTTTGTCAACGCAGGTAATGGTGCAGTGTTTGCGGTTGTACCCTTGGTCAAACGTCGTTTAACAGGTGGTGTAGCTGGCACAACAGGTGCATTTGGTAATGTGGGTGGTGTAACATTCTTAACCATTCTCTCTTTTGTTTCCTCAGGCACTTTCTTTATGGTTATTTCAGCCGCAGCATTTGTCATCTTTTTACTTGTTCTATTCTTGCTCGAAGAACCCAAAGGTTTTATGTATGAAGAAAACGAAGATGGTACGATTGAGAAAATAAATCTACATTAAACACGCAAAACAAGGGCGGTGGATGCATGTCAGATACATTACGAGTTGAAGCAGGGCAATGCTCTCAGGCTGGCATCAAGCCGCAAAATGAAGACTCTTGCGGCATTCATGTTTCCAAAGGTAGCTCGCTGACCCACAAAGGTATCATCGCCATCACCGCCGATGGTGTGGGTTCATCTGAAGCTGGCAGAGAAGCTAGCGAACACTGCGTCAAAGCCTTTATTGATGATTACCTTAGCACGCCCATGTCGTGGAGCGTGCAAACATCTGGCGAACGCATCATCAAATCGCTCAACTCTTGGTTATACAATCAAGGGCAAGTTCGTTATGCATCTGAGCTTAGCCTTGCCACGACATTGGCAATTCTCATTTTAAAATCGACTACAGCACACATCTTTCATGTCGGTGATTCCCGCGTATATCGTATTCGCAATGGCAACATCAAATGCCTCACCAAAGACCATCGCTTGGTCATTGATAAAAACAAAACGTATCTAGCTAGAGCCATGGGTGGTGAACATGATGTTCAACTTGATTATGCCAAACACCTTGTCGAAATTGGTGATAGATTTGTCTTAACAACCGATGGTATCCATGAGTTTATCAATGATGAAAAAATCATGGCGCTTGCCTTGGCAGATGAAGCAGAAGCCGCAGCACAAAACATTGTCAAAGCAGCCTTAGAAGCGGGCAGTGATGATAATGCCACCGCCCAAGTGGTGCATATCACCCAACTGCCCAACCAAGATGAAAATGAATATTACAAAAAACTCACCGCCCTTCCTTTCCCACCACCATTGGAAGCTGGGCAAGAGTTGGATGGCTACAAAATCATCAAAGAGCTTCATGCCAGCAATACCATTCAAGTGTATTTGGCAAAAGACATTGAAAGCGGCGACACGGTGGTTCTCAAAACACCATCGGTGAACTTTGAAGACGACCCTGCGTATATCGACCGCTTTTTGCACGAAGTGTGGGTGGGTCGCCGCATCAGCAGCCCGCATGTGTTTAAAGTGTTACAACTCAAGCGAGAACGCAGTTGCATTTATTACGTTACCGAGTTTTTAGAAGGCAATTCACTTGCGCAGTGGATATTGGATAACCCGCAACCCGATTTGGAAAAAGTACGTGATATTGTCAGCCAAATCATCAAAGGTTTGCGCGCATTTCATCGCAAGGAAATGGTGCATCAAGACATCAAACCTGAAAACATCATGGTGGATCAACATGGTATGATTAAAATCATCGACTTTGGTAGCACCCGCGTGTCAGGCTTGGAAGAAATCCACACCCCCATCAAACAAATGCACATCGAAGGCACTGCCAACTACATTGCACCCGAATTATTTGATGGTTATGAAGCCACGCCCAAAAGTGATATGTATTCGCTGGCTATCACCATTTATGAAATGCTAAGTAATGGTCACTTTCCGTATGGCAAACTCGAAGAAGCCAAACCACACAAACATTATGATTATGTTTCCGTGCGCAACTACAACCAAGATGTGCTCATTTGGATGGATAGGGCCATTCAAAAAGCCGTCAGCAAAAATCCAGAACGTAGGTACGATTCATTCTCTGAATTTCAACATGATTTATCCAATCCCAACCCTGAATTCATGAAAGCTGGCGTGCCGCTTTTGGAACGCAACCCGATTGGTTTTTGGAAAGGACTTGCTCTCGCTTCGCTGATTATCAACATCGTGCTGGTCATTCTTTTATCCAAATAACGTCAAACACTGCTTACTACAAACCAACAAGCACAGAAATAGTTGGCGCTCACCAAAGCATAGATGACTCAACCCTCAGCTTGGTCCGCAATTTGTAGTGGTTCAGTAATTGTATAGGTTTAGAAAAGGGTAATAATTCAAACTTAGGAGATTACCCATGAGTCAGAGGAAACGAACTACATATACGAGACCTCTGCACAATAAGCATTCACTGCTCAAGTCCATAAAATTGGCAACTTTTAAAATAAGTTCGTATTTTCATCCTGATATTTCCCCTGTTT
>DQSL01000144.1 GCA_015663235.1 Mariprofundaceae bacterium | reverse complement strand
GTTTGGGTGTATCCATGGCATTCGGGACGATTGCGGCAACGATTCTCACCTTGTTTGTCACGCCATTGATGTATTATCTATGGCAACGTGGCAAACCTGATCCCGCAGCTAAATCTGTTTAATCAGTCGCCTGTAAAACTTAAAACCCAGCCTTAATAGGCTGGGTTTTTGTTGCTGGTAAGCCCTTCTATTTATCAGTGTTTTATGTTGGATTTGTGCATGTATTAGAACAGGTGATAGCGCACGAATGAGCATGTTTGGTTCCATTGTGATTGCTATCAACTGTGTATTTTCTAGGCGTGATTTAAAATCACCAAAAGGTTTATTTTTTGAGTCATAAGGCTATTTCTAAAAGTACCACCAGTGTCGCTTTCAGTAAAATTTATGTGATTCTTTCTTTTAAAGTTTGAGAATGCACCTCTCCAATATAAAGAACTTATTTACAGGCTAGGCTTTGAAAATATACACGCCATACTTATCTTTAAAGGCACTACGTTCCTCGCTTTGTATTATGCAATACATTAGCGATGATGTGGTAAAGGCGAAATTCCGCTTCTTCGATGTTTTTGCCAAACGTGATGATGCCATCTTCATGCCCTTTCATCACAAACGCATTGTGTTCAAAAGGGTTGCGAGATTGGTATAGGGCTGCGATTTCATGCACCATCTCTGTTGTGCCATATTCGGCTGTGGTGGCGAGGGATTTTGTATCTATCATCATTTGCCAAAGCGCTGATGAATGCACATGAATGACTGCACCAATATCAGGGTGAACTTCATAAATCATAGCATGACTTAATGATTCGCTGCTGGGTTTGTATTTGCCTTTGGAAAACACGGTAAAAGAATCAAAAGCATAGCGTTCAATAAAAGTGTATTCATCTTGGGTTAAGCTGGGTTGTTTGCCAGTTTGTGTTGCCGTGATAAAAAAGGATGCGTCGTTGTTAAAACGATGTGATACATTGCCATAACCAATGCCATCAGGTGTCTCACCAATTAAACCGAGGGCAAACAAACGCGTGCGTAAGGCTTCAAGCTGTTCAAACGCATCAAATACAGGTGCGTCCTTGTATTCATGTTCAACATTAAATTTGATAACACCATCAATCATTTCAGCTTACCAATGGCATCTTGATTGGGTGTAACTAGCCCTGCTTCTGTGATTAAACCTGTAATCAGTCGTGCGGGGGTGACATCAAAGCCGTAGTTGGCGGCTTTACTGTGTTCAGGGGTGATGCGAATGGTTTGCAGCTTGCCACTTTTATCCAAGCCGCGCATCAGGCGCACTTCATCTTCATTGCGTTGTTCGATTTCAATATCACGCACACCATTTTCACATGCAAAATCAAAGGTGTTGATAGGCAGCGCGATATAAAAAGGCACATCATTATCTTTGGCAGCCAGTGCTTTGAGATAAGTTCCGATTTTATTCGCCGCATCGCCATTGGCTGCCACCCTGTCTGCACCTGTGATGACCATATCGACTAGACCTTGTTGCATCAAATGCCCACCTGTGTTGTCGGGGATAATGGTGTGGTCTATGCCTGCATCCAAAAGCTCCCAAGATGTTAAACTTGCGCCTTGATTGCGAGGGCGGGTTTCATCGACCCAAACATGGATGTTAATGCCGCGCTTGTGTGCTTCATAAATTGGTGCAAGTGCAGAGCCACTGTCCAAAATGGCAAGCCAACCTGCATTGCAATGGGTTAAGATGTTAAACTGGTTTATCTTTTGCTTGGACATGATGTTTTTAATGATGTCACAGCCGAGTTGCCCAATCTTTTGCGTTCTTAATACATCTTCATCGGCGATAGCGATGGCTTCGGTTTTGCAGGCAGTCATCACATCATCTGCGCGTTTAACCACATTCAACATTCTATCCGCTGCCCACATCAAATTCACCGCAGTAGGGCGGGACTCTCGAATCATCAAGGCGGCTTGTTTAATTTTTACTTTATCACCCGCAAATTCACGCGCCGCGAGATACACACCAAATGCCGCCACATTACCAATCACGCCGGCACCACGCACAGTCATATCCTTGATGGCTTCGCAAGCATCACCCGCAGTTTTTAACACGCGCGTTTTCTTTTCAAATGGTAAATGCCGTTGGTCGATGACTTCTAAATCACCATCATTATTGAGCCAAAGTGCGCGATATTTTCCGTTCATTGCCACCTCTTTTTGCACAATTATAGAAATTTAAAGGGAACTTGGCTATGCTGCGCTGCTATTTAAAGAGGTATATGATGGAAAGTATTCAAGTTTTGATTTTGATGGGTAGTAAAAATGACATGCCTGTAATGAAGAAAACAGAAGCAGTGTTTGATGAATTTGGTGTGGTGTATAAAACGATGGTGCGCTCTGCGCATCGCACACCAGAAGCGACCGTTGAAGCGATTAGAGAAGCTGAAGAAGCGGGTTGCAAAGTGTTTATTTGTGCCGCTGGCATGGCAGCGCATTTGGCGGGTGTGGTTTGCTCGAAAACGATTAAACCTGTGATTGGTGTGCCGATTGCATCAGGTGCTTTGAACGGTGAAGATGCATTGCTTTCAACAGTGATGATGCCACCGGGTATGCCAGTGGCGACAGTGGGCATCAATGGCTCAAAAAATGCAGGTTTATTGGCTGTGCAAATGTTGGCACAAAATGATGAAGACTTGGCACACAAGCTTAGGTTTGACCGCGCCAAACAAGCGGAAGCTATTTTAGCAGACGACTAATATCAATGTCGTTAAGGCAATTAAAACGGCTGTTTTTTGCGTTAGGAAATATCGAAATAGCTTGGGCTATGTCTTCTGTTTTCTGTCTTAAAACCAGCCATTTTTCTGTGCCTTATCTTTCATTGAGACATTGCTGTAGGTTTGGTTTGTGAATAAATTTCAAACTTTGAAAGCAGCGAAAGCTTTGCGGCAAGGTGGGTTGCTTGCGCATCAAACATCAACATTGGCTGGCATTGCAGCGGATGTTCGGTGTCGCAAAGCTGTGCAAAAGGCGCAAAGCTTTAAGCAGCGCCAAGCCCCTTTTTTACTGCTGGCTGACTCTACACGTACCGCATTAAAACAAGCGGTATATATCAGCCCAACACTACGCAAACTCGCCAAAAAATCTTGGCCGGGTGCTGTGACTTTGGTGTTTCGTGCTAAAAAGCAACATGATGCCGCGTGTTATCAAAAGGGATATATCGCCGTACGTGTGGATGCAGATAAACAAACGCGGCAACTTGCCAAAGCTGGTGGTGGTTTGTTGTTATCGAGTAGCTTTAACCGCCAAGGTCAGCCGACTTTGTTGCTGCATCGCAAACAGCGGCATCGCTTGAAGCGGCACTTATCGTGCGTTTTAAACCAGCAACACCAAGGTAGCAATCAAGCATCCAAGATATTCAAAGTTACAGGTCATCGTGTTCAACAATTGCGTTAGCTTTATGTTTGCGGTTGCTTGCGTAAGGTTTGCATCATGAAACCTATTCAAACTGTAATCCTTGACCGCGATGGTGTGATTAATTTTGATTCACCCGATTACATTTTAAGCCCTGAACAATGGAATCCAATCCCAGGTAGTCTTGAAGCCATTGCCAAGCTGAAACAAGCAGGTTTACAGGTGACGGTATGCAGCAATCAGTCAGCTATTGGACGTGGCATGATAGACCAAACTATGTTTGATGCTATCCAAGCCAAGATGGTTGCCGCCACGGAAAAGGTGGGCGGTAGTTTTGATTATATTGCAGTGTGTCCGCATGGTCCTGATGATGACTGCGTTTGTCGTAAACCATTGCCAGGCATGTTGTTGGATACGTTTAAGGCATTGAATATTCAAGATAAAGGCACAGTGATTATGGTGGGTGATTCCTACCGTGATGTGCAAGCCGCACATGCGGCAGGTATTGATGCAATATTGGTGAGCAGTGGTTATGGTGATGCGAATATGATTTTTGAAAAATCGAAAGTATTGATGCCCAATATTCAACTATTTAGCAACTTGGCAGCAGCCATAACGTATATTTTTGAGGATACATAATGAAACACTTACAAGCTTGGTTGTTTTACGGATTATATACGACTTTAACCATCACGATTGCTGTTTTGGTCATCATAGCTCGTGTGTTTGGCAGAAATGCGGCATGGCAAGTGGGTAAACTTTGGGGTTTGACGGGTAATGCGCTGTTGTTCGTTATTTGTGGCATTCGGGTGAAAATTGAAGGGCAAGAAAACATACCTGATGCGCCTTGCGTCTATGCGGTGAAACATCAATCGACTTGGGAAACAACGACAATTCCCTTGGCATTGCCGCCCTTTGCTTGGATTCTCAAAAAAGAACTCATGCTTATTCCATTTTTCGGTTGGGCATTGTATACACTTGGTGCAATTGCCATCAATCGCTCCAACCCTCGTGATGCCCTTAAACAAGTGAACAACAAAGGTGTAGCACAAATTCAATCGGGGCGTTCTGTGGTTATTTTTCCAGAAGGTACACGTGCGGCGGTGGGCGAGGCTGGCCAGTATAAACCAGGTGTTATTTTGTTGGCGAAAAAAGCGAAAGTTCCGATTGTGCCTGTGGCGCATAATGCGGGTTTATGTTGGCCAAAAGGCACAGTAATCAAACATTCAGGCACGATTACTTTGCGCATTCTCCCGCCCATCTCTGCCGAAGATGTGCAAACCAAGAAACGCAATGATGTGTTGCAAGACATTGAAACGCGCATTGAAACAGCTTGCAGAGAACTGGGCGCATAACTGTAAGTTTTGCTGATGGTGTTCGACTTAAAAAGCATAGGAGTTCATATGAGAAATATGTTGTTTTTAGTTATGTTGATGTTGTTTGTTCCGCTTTCAGCACAAAGTGTTGAATATAGCTGGAGTAATGCAAAGGGTGAAAGCGTTTCGTTGGAAAAGTTTAAAGGTGAACCCGTGATTTTACACTTTTGGGCAAGCTGGTGTCCGCCATGTCGCACTGAAATGCCTGCCATGGATAAGTGGGTCAAAGCGCATCCTGATGTGAATGTGGTGATGATTTCTTTGGATTCTAATCAAGCGTATGCGCAAGAATTTTACGCTGATAAGGGCATTCAAGCACCGTTATATATGGGTGCGATGCGTGACACATCACGCTTGGGTGTTCGAGGATTGCCATCCACTATTATTATCAATGCCCAAGGTGAAATTGCCAAGCGACATATGGGCGACCTTGATTGGATGGATGAAAAAATAAGTGAACAAGTGCTGGGTTGGCTTTAACGCTTCGCTTTTTTCCTATCGCATTCTTATGTGTAGCGCTGCAACTTGGGAGTGCATGGGCAGGAAGCGACTGGACGCTCACTAAACCTGAAAGAAAACTGGTAGATGCAGGTAATTTGCTGGTGCAAACAGCAACTGTGGGCGACGAATATATTAAAGTTGCGAAAGCATACTTGAAGATAAAAGCACCAGCGGCAGATGTTTTTACGTTGATAACTGATTATGAGCGTTTACCTCAATTCATGCCAAATTTAGAGCGAATTGATGTGCTATCGCGTGATGAAAATGGGGCTAAGGTCAATTATTACTTGAGTTTACCATTTAATGTTAAAAAGCGATACCGATTGCAATTAAACTACGATACAACGTTGGCTGAAATGCGCATGTCATGGCAGTCTATACCTTGGGCAGGTGTGCCACCTGAAGAATCTGTTAAAGACACGCAAGGTTTTTGGTCGTTAACCGCTACCAAAGATAATGAAACATTGCTTTATTATTATACATTAACCGACCCGGGTTACGTTGCATTTGGTCTGGGCTGGGTTGTTGAATATATGACAGAACGAGTGGTTGTACAGTTGTTGGAAAATACAAAAAATGAAGCTGAAAATCAGGCGAAAAACCAGCGCAAGCAAGAGCAGTAAACCTATGTGTTGGGTGTTCATTGTATGTTCATGTGCTAATCTTGTGCAATGACAAATAAACCAAATGTGATGGCAACACCTGAACCCCGACATTCCAGAACCGCAAACCATGATTGATTCTTTGGAAAACCCTGATGTATTTCAAGCTGAGCTAGAAGCAGCGGGCTTTGGTATATTTACATCAATATATTCCGCATACACCAACAACTTTGGCAGCCGATGCATGGTTGGCACGGGAGTGAAATAAATGGTAAAAATCGGGCAGAAAACAGCATATTATGTGGGGCTAATGTCGGGCACATCATTGGATGGTATTGATGCGGCGGTGGTCAGTATTTCAGGTGATGATGTGGAGCTTGTTGCGTTTTCAACATTTGAGCTTAAAGATAAACTAAAAGAGCCGATTGTACGTTTAAATCAACCAGGGTTTGATGAAATTGATGCGATGGGCATGTTGGATAGAGAGCTGGGGTTTGCTTTTGCTGATGCGGCTTTAAAGGTGATTCTACAAGCAGGGTTAGAGCTAAGCCAAATCACGGCGATTGGTTCTCATGGGCAAACATTGCGCCACAGACCACAAGGCATGGATAATAGCTTGCCTTTCACCCTTCAAATTGGCGATGCAGCAACCATTGCCGAGAAAACAGGCATTACGGTTGTTTCAGACTTTCGCAAACGAGATCTTGCTGCTTGCGGGCAAGGTGCGCCGCTTGTGCCTTTTGTACATCAACGTTTGTTTGCCCAGAAAGATAAAAATATCGCCGTAGTGAATATCGGTGGCATTGCTAATGTCGCCTATTTGGGTGCGGACAAGGCTGTGCTGGGTTTTGATACAGGGCCAGGCAATATGTTGATGGATGCCTTGATGCAAACCATGACTGATGCACGGTTTTGTTATGATGAAGGGGGCGAATTGGCAGCCGCAGGCAAAGTTCATCAACCTTTGTTAGACGATTTACGCAAACATCCATTTTTCAAAAAAACACCACCGCGCAGTACAGGTCGCGAAGACTTTGGTGAGGGTGTGGTGCATCAAATTATGGCTGTGGACATTCCCGATGCGGATAAAATGGCAACAGCTTGTGCGCTGACGGTGCAAAGTATTGTGGCAAGTTTGCAGTATTTTCCTGCGTTGCCTGATGTTTGGTATATCTGTGGTGGTGGCGCACTCAACAAACACCTGATGCAGAGTCTTTCCAATGCATTAAGCCCTGCCCAAGTACACACTACCACAAAGATTGGTCTGCCTGTGGAAGCGGTAGAAGCAGTTGCATTTGCGGTACTTGCAGAGCGCACACTTGCAGGTGAAATCAATACCTTATCGACAGTGACGGGTGCATTGCATGATGTGAGTGGTGGACAGATTATTTTAGGTAAGAATGCCAAAGTTGTGATAAATACTTAAAAAGCATGGGTTTATAAGGCGTTGACAGCAATCGGCAGAGTTTTAGCTTGCCGCTCTTTGATACTAATAGGTTTAGGGTGATTTCCCATGCAAATGACGGGCGCTGAAATTTTTGTGGAATGTTTGAAACGTGAAGGCGTGGAAGTCATTTTTGGCTATCCAGGTGGTGCGGTACTTCCTATTTACGATGCTATTTTTCAGCAAAGCCATTTTAAACATATTCTTGTGCGTCATGAGCAAGCAGCGCTTCATGCTGCCAATGGTTATGCTCGCGTCTCGGGTAAATGCGGCGTTTCTTTGGTGACATCAGGCCCTGGTGCAACCAATGCCGTCACAGGTCTTGCAGATTCCAATGCCGACTCGATTCCCAATGTTTGTTTTACTGGGCAAGTGCCGCTTGCCATGATTGG
>DQSL01000007.1 GCA_015663235.1 Mariprofundaceae bacterium | reverse complement strand
CAAACGCAAAGGCATGACGATGGACGGAGCTGAAAGGTGGCTTGCTCCAAATTTGGGATACTAGGGCAACTCTGAACAAGCGCGTACATACCAACCTTTCTCTCTGGTTTTAAAAAAGTATTCAGCAAACAAACCAATGCCTTGATCTAAAGTGACGCTCCACCCGAGACCTTTGTTCTTGCTGTTCATATCAATAAAGATGTCTGGGAATTCCATTGAATATATACCTGCACCTAATCGCCATTGTGGCATGGATTCTGGTAAAATGCGTGCATGAAATGCATAGCCATTAAGGGCGAAGGTTGAAGGGTCAATTTCTACTTCATATTTTGTGTCGGCAATTGCAGTATTTTGGAACAATAGGGCAGCAAAAGCTATGGTAATCATCTTTTTATAGTACGTCATATTTATCTCCTGTTTGACAAGTGTGCCGAAAGGTAGGATTGTTACTATCTAAAGTGAAGTAGGCACTAAAAGGATAGTAGAGGTAATAAATGGTAACTATTAGTAATAAAGAGCCTTGTGATGGTGATTGTCCAATAAAAAAAACAGCATCTATTATTGAAGGTAAGTGGACAACGCTTGTCATTCGGGAGCTTTTACCTGGCAAAAAGCGTTATTCTGAGCTACAAAAAGCACTGGTCGGTATCAGCCCCAAGGTGCTTACCACTCGCCTTAGAATGTTGGAGCATGAGAAGCTAATTACACGTAAAATTTACCCAACTGTGCCACCCAAGACGGAGTATGAGCTAACAACTTTAGGTAAACGTTTGGAAGTAGTGCTTTATGCCATGGCAAAGTTTGGTGAAAGCCTTGGCAATTAAAGGTTTTTAACAAAAATTTGATTGACCAACTCGTTTAATCTTATCAAGTTTCGGCTATGTTGTTTATTGAAGAGTTTATCAAAAAAGAATCGTCCAGTGGTGTTTTACTAATCTTTGCCACTATTTTAGCCCTTTTTTTCAGCAATTCGTTCTTGTCGGATTATTATGAATCCTTCTTACATATCCCCGTTTCTATCCAAGTGGGTTCATTGCATTTGGACAAAACACTGCACCATTGGGTGAATGATGGTTTGATGGCTATATTTTTCTTATTGATTGGTCTGGAAGTGAAAAGGGAAGTGATGGAAGGGCATTTGTCTTCCATTAGTCAGGTCACGTTGCCTGTGGTTGCGGCAGTGGGTGGTATGGCAGTTCCCGCTGCTGTTTATTTGTATTTTAATGGTGCTGACCCTACGGCATCAAGCGGTTGGGCAATCCCAACGGCAACAGATATTGCCTTTGCCTTGGGTATTTTATCCCTGCTTGGTAAGCGTGTTCCGCTTTCGCTTAAAGTCTTTTTGATGGCGCTGGCAATCATTGATGATTTGGGTGCAATTGTAATTATTGCGCTATTTTACACCGTAGATTTATCCACATTATCCATTGTGGTTGCTTCGGTATCGCTGGTGACGCTGATTGCGATGAATCGTTTGGGAGTGGTACGAAAATCAGCATATTTTATTGTTGGGCTTGTGTTGTGGGTGAGCGTGTTGAAATCAGGTGTTCACGCCACATTGGCAGGGGTGGCTTTGGCATTCACCATTCCATTGTATGCTAAGGACAAGTTGGGTAAAAAGTTTTCACCACTAAAAATATTGGAACATGACCTGCATTATTGGGTTGCCTTCTTTATCCTTCCTGCTTTTGCATTTGCCAATGCGGGTGTAAACATCACAGAAATATCGCTTGACCAGATGGCGGGTCCTGTGCCATTGGGTATTATACTTGGTTTGTTTGTGGGCAAACAGTTGGGTGTGTTTGGTTTTAGTTGGCTTGCGATTAAACTTGGGTTTGCCAAGCTTCCAGAGGGTAGTAATTGGTTGCAACTTTATGGCGTGGCAGTGCTTACAGGCATTGGTTTTACCATGAGTTTATTTATCACATCGCTGGCATTCCCTTCTGGAGACTTGTTCCAATACACCGATAAGCTGGCAATTCTTCTGGCATCTTTTGCAGCTGGAATTTTAGGATACCTCATCCTTCGCTTTGGGAAAAGTGGTGAGCGGGGCTAAAGCAAGCTGTCCTGAGTGCGGGGTAAGTTGTCTCTCTGTTGGCATACAAACAATTAAACATCATATCAAAGTACCATGGTTGTGGGATGATAGTAGCGGAGATTACTATTTTTGTACAAGCCAAGGTTGCGAAACAGTTTACTTTTCTTCCAATGGGCTAAATTTATTCCAAAAGGACTTGCGCTTGCTTGTAGGCGTTAAATTAAAGGCTGAGGACGCGTTGATTTGTTATTGTTTTGACGTGAGCCGTGCGGATGCAGCCAACCCAGCTATTAAATCGTTTGTGAGCAATCAAACCAAAGCCAAACAATGCGCGTGTGTTGTGCGCAACCCGTCGGGCAGATGCTGTCTCAAAGATTTTTCTTAAATACTTGAAATCGAAGCAAAAAGCGTGATTCACGTCACAAGCATAAGCAAATAATTATATATGTGATTTTTCATACCGTGTAAAGTAGTTTACATTTATATAATACACCACATTAAAACTCAATGAGGTGTTTTCAATGATAAAATATATAGCTTTTTTACTACTTACGTTGGGACTTTCATTCTCACTTACATCACAAGCGCAAGAACATTATGATGAGAAGTTAAACACTTTATATGAGGTTGAAAATATTCTTGAACTGATTGCTACTTTGGATGCGGATACAAATGCTAAAGGTGCTCAACGTGATGTGCACAAACAGCAGTTAAAGAAATTGGCGATTCAGAAAATAAGAAGTATCTAAGGTTTTACACATAGCTTTTTTGTGAAGCTGGGCTTAATACCCCAGTTTTTTTGTGCCTTCAATTCAAACAGGTAATCTCCTTTAAAATAATGGTGTTGAAAATTTAAGTGTTCTGTTCAGACTTGCGAACAGCTATAATTTTTAAAGGGGATGTCTAAAATGGCTGAATTAAAATGTTTATTGTGGGATGTCGATGGCACACTGGCAGATACCGAGCGCGACGGACACCGCGTTGCATTTAACATGGCGTTTGAAGAAGCGGGCATGGATAGACGCTGGAGCGTGGACACGTATGGCGAGTTGCTGAAAGTGACTGGCGGCAAAGAGCGTATGCAATTTGATATTGAGCGCGGCGGTATGCCTGAAATTCCATTTGAGAAGATTGCGGCGCTTCATGCGCGTAAAACCATTCATTATCAAACATTGATTGCTGATGGTTTGATTCCCTTGCGTGCGGGTGTGTTGCGTTTGCTTGAAGAAGCTTATGCCGCAGGTATTATCCTTGGGGTTTCAACGACAACCACACCATCGGCATTGGATGCTTTGATTGAACACTCATTGGGCAAAGAATGGTTTGATAGATTCGCGGTGCTTGCAGCTGGTGACATTGTGCCGAATAAAAAACCAGCACCTGATATTTATGATTATGCACTAAAGCAGTTGGGTATGAAGCCTGAAAACACAGTGGCTTTGGAAGATTCGGGTAACGGTTGGTTATCAGCGCGTGATGCGAACTTGAAAACAGTGATTACGATTAATGATTACACTGCCAGTCAAGACTTTTCAGGTGCAGATTTGGTTGTGTCTGAGTTTGGTGAAGCAGACCGTCCAGCCGTGGATGTGCTTATCAATAAACATAATCTTGATGTGCACCATGTAACATTGGCACATTTGAAGGCTATCTGCGAAGCATAATTTGAACCGCAAAGGACGCGAAGTTCCGCAGATTTTTTGTTAATTTTCTCTGCGTAACTCTGTGTCCTCTGCGGTGAAGAAGAACAGGACATAAATCATGCAATTATTTGATACGCACTGCCATATAGACTTTCCTCATTTTGATGAGGATAGAAGTGATGTTTTTTTACGTATGGCGGAGGCAGGGGTATCAAAGATTGTTGCGGTAGCTGTGGAAGTTGAGCAAACCCCGCGTTTGATTGATTTGGTGGAATCCAGAGACAATGTATGGTTTTCGGTGGGTGTTCACCCCAATCATGAAGTGGATAATGAGCCAAGTGTTGAACAACTGGTTGAATTATCCAAACATGAAAAGTGTGTGGCGATTGGTGAGACGGGCATGGATTTCTTTAGGGATGCCTTGCCTGCTGATATTCAGGAAACCCGCTTTCGTACCCATCTACAAGCCGCACATATCGTCAACAAACCTGTGATTGTACACATGCGGGATGCTGACGAAGCCACACTCCGTATTCTCAAAGATGAAGATGTTGCGGGTTGTGGCGGGATTATGCATTGCTTCTCATCGGGTTGGTTTGCTGCCAAACAAGCTTTGGATATGGGTATGTCGATTTCCTTTTCGGGCAATGTGACCTTTAAAAATAACCAAACATTACGGGACGTAGCGGCTCAAGTGCCTGAAGACATGTTTTTGATTGAAACGGATTCACCCTATTTAGCACCTGTGCCCAAACGCGGTAAACGCAATGAACCGACTTATGTACAGCATGTGGCGGAGTGCCTTGCTAAAGTGCGTAATGTGTCGGTGGAACATATTGCCGAAGTATCGACTGCCAACGCACTTAAACGCTTTGGGCTTTAGGCTATGACAATGACCTAAACTGCCGATAAGAGAGTGTACACAGTTTTGTGTATCTGCCATTTCATGATTTAGACGAAGTCGGTTAGCCAATCTTCGAACTCAATCATAAACCGGTTCAGTGCTTGTTTCCAGTTTCTGATGGGCATAGTCCATTTTTTTGAGGCTTCCTGAATAGCCAGATAGATGACTTTTTTGGCTGCATCATCAGAAGGAAACAGCTTACGCTCTGAGAACTTATCCATCTCCAGCAGCGCATGCTCTTCGGTCACTGAGCCATATATTAGCTTCAAATCCGCGGTGATAGCTTTGTAATCCTTCCATGGCACAAACTTCATGGAATGGCGCACCATGTGGACAATACAAAGCTGAACCTTGGTTTGCGGATAAACAGCCTGAATCGCATCAGGAAAGCCTTTTAAGCCATCCACACAAGCAATCAGTATATCTTTCACGCCACGGTTTTGCAGCTCAGTTAAAACACCAAGCCAAAACTTCGCGCCTTCGTTCTCAGATAACCACATACCTAGCAACTCTTTCTGCCCTTCAACATTGACACCAAGTGCCAAGTAAATCGACTTATTAATCACCTGTTTATCCTGACGAACTTTGACAACGATACAGTCCAAATAAACGATGGGATAAATCGCATCCAATGGGCGTGATTGCCACTCAACAACCTGCTCCATCACGGCATTGGTAACTTTGGAAATCAGGCTTGGAGAAACATCAGCATCATACATTTCCTTAAATGTGGCAACGATTTCTCGGGTACTCATGCCTTTGGCATAAAGGCAGTGAATTTTGTTATCCATCATCGTCAATCGTGTTTGGTGCTTCTTCACCAACTGAGGTTCAAATGAGCCTTCACGGTCACGGGGAATCGTAACCTCAAACTGACCATCTTCGGTGATAATCGTTTTGCTGGAATAACCATTGCGGCTGTTAAAGGTATCAGACTGCTCATGCCTGTCATAACCCAAATGATTGTCCAACTCTGCATTGAGTGCGGCTTCAACCGTAATCTTCTTCAGCATACGGCTGAAATCACACAGGTCTTTCTCGGTCTTAATCCCTTTAGCTGCTTCGCGAGCTAAGGCTTCTATTTCTGATTGTTTCATCTTGCTTATCTCCTTGGGGAATATAAGCAGATACACAAACTAGTTTACAGTCTCTTGATTGCCGTCTCGACAACTACAAATCTAACATAATCTTTGGGAATTCAGACCTTTTTTAATGACTCACTTTTTTTCGTCGGACAGTAGTGACGCTGATTAACAAATATAACGAAGTAAGGCTTACATCATGCCTTTATCGTGTATCATTTTGTCTTTTTTCATCATGCCATCGTGTTTCATGCCGTGTTTTTTCTTCATGCCGTCATGGTTCATATCATCATGCATCATCATATCGTCTTTCATGCCTTTTTTATGATGTTTCATTTTATCTTTCTTCATCATGCCATCGTGTTTCATGCCGTGTTTTTTCTTCATATCATCATCTATCATCATACCTTCTTTTTCCATGTGATGTCCGGCAATGGCATTGCCTGCTGTAAATGCACCTATCAAACATAATGATGCGGCTGTAATCCATAGTTTTTTATTCATGTTTTTCTCCGTGTTATTGATTTGGGATTATCTCCCTCGCTTGCCACTATCACACTTAGTTATCACAATTTTATCACGTGACACATTTGTGACAACTCGGTGACAACGGTGTGACTTCTCCATGTTTTCATAGCTGCGTCCCCAAAGAGGGGCAATAAAAACAAGGAGAAGGAATCATGAAAAAACATATTACACTTGTAGGTATGGCACTGGGTTTATTGATAAGCCAAAATGCGTTTGCTCAAAACTTTACCGTTGCCATTACCAACTTAACCAATGGAATTTGGTTTACGCCAATACTTGTAACAGCAGCACCTTCAACCACACATCTCTATACACCTGGCATGGCTGCATCAGCTAGCTTGCAAGCTATGGCTGAAGGCGGTGATATTGCAGGGTTAACAACAGATTTGATGAACGTTGGCGCAGATATTGCAGCCGCTAACACAACACCGCTTGCACCTGGTACATCTGTTACGGCTACATTTACCAACACGGCTGCAGCCAACACACATTTATCGGTTGTTGGTATGCTTTTACCCACCAATGACGGCTTTGTTGGTTTGGATTCAATCATGGTGCCAACGGCTACAGGCACATATACATTCTTTGCCAACGGTTATGATGCGGGAACAGAAGCCAACAACGAATTAGTCAATGGCGGTGGAGCACCAGGTGTTTTAGGCATTCCAGCAGATCCAGGTGCTGCTAATGGCACGGGTGGGACAGGCGTTGCCGCAGTCGATGCCAACACAACCGTACATATTCATCGTGGCATCATTGGTGATACAAATCCAACAGCTGGTATCAGTGACTTGGATACAACAGTTCACCGCTGGTTAAACCCTGTGGCACAAATTGTTGTAACAGTACAATAAAGGAGGCAATCATGAATACTTATAAAAGTATAAATATAATTGTTGCAGTGCTTGCTTTAGCTTTGTATGGCTGCAGTAGCGACTCTTCAACAACCGCGACAAATAGCAGTGGTGGTGCGACTACAACTTCTGCATCGTATGAAATCATTGTTACTAACCTAACAAGTGCACAACCCATTGCGCCTGTTGCTGTTGTCCTGCATAAAGCAGGGTACAATACTGGTGTGCTTGGTACATCGGCAAGTGTGGCTTTAGAAACACTAGCCGAAGGCGGCGATAATACCATGCTGCTGAGCGAAGCCAATGCCCACGCTTCTGTATTAACATCAGTGGGTGGGGCAGGTGTGCTTATGCCTGCTGCATCAGAAACGTTGATGGCAAACGTGACTGATTTGTCGAGCCTGCAATTAAGTATTGCAGGTATGCTGGTGAATACCAATGACGGTTTCGCTGCTATGCAAGGCTTGGATATTTCAGCCCTAGCTGTGGGTGAATCAACATCTGCACTTTTACCCGTTTTTGATGCTGGCACAGAAGCCAACACCGAATTAGCAGTAACCATGCCTGGTACAGGCGGGGCAGGTTTTGATGCAGTGCGTGATGATGTTGGTTTTATCAGCGTGCATCGCGGTGTTGTTACTGTGGATGATGGTCTTGCCACATCAGGGTTGATGGATAAACATCGGTTTGATAATCCTGCACTTAAAGTTGTTATCCGTAGAATAAGCTAACAACAACGCAATCAAGCAGTGCCAACAAAGGTTGGTACTGCTTATTTTTGTAAGACCATACAAACAAAGAACGACTATCCCATAAAGTTTAGGCATAGTTTGGAGTGACATGAATAAACACCTTTTAATCGTAGAAGACAATGCAGACCTTGCAAGCTTGATTGCCTTGCATGTGCAAGATATTGGCTGCACATCAGATATTGCAGCCGATGGCGGTAAAGCCATGCGTTTGTTTGAAAAAAACGACTACGATCTTATTATATTAGACATTATGTTGCCCGTGATGGACGGTATTGAAGTATGCAAAAAGATTCGTGAGCAGGGCAAATATATCCCCATTATGATGCTCACCTCGAAAACATCTGAAATTGACCGTGTGGTCGGTTTAGAAGTTGGTGCTGATGATTATATCAGCAAGCCTTTTAGTATCCCTGAACTTTTAGCACGCATCAAAGCCCAGTTTCGTAGCGTGGAAGCATTGGTGAAAGCCCAAAACGGCATTTTACAAAATGACATCATTCAAACAGGTGACATGTCTATTGACTTGAATAAACGACAGGTATTTATTGCAAATAAAGAAGCCCATTTGACGGCAAAAGAGTTTGATTTACTGGTTTACTTTTCCAAACACCCTGGACAGGTGTTCACCCGAAGCCAATTGCTTGACCAAGTATGGGGTTATCAATTTGAAGGGTATGAACACACTGTAAACACCCACATCAACCGCTTACGTATCAAAATTGAGCAGGATGCTGCGAACCCTGAATATATCCTCACTGTCTGGGGCGTGGGTTATAAATTTGGTGGAAACAAAGGATGAGTAACCAATGAGCTTTCCCATTATTCATACTTTATATGCGCGCCTCGCGCTAACACTTACCCTAGCCTTAGGTTTAGTGGGGTTTATTTATGGTGTTTTTATGTTTACCACCGTGCAAAAAAACACCCAATATGCTGAGCAGATGCTTAATCGCGATTTAGCCAAGGTGTTGGTTAATGAACGAAACCTTGTTCATGAAAATGAATTAAACAAAGAAGAGCTGCAAGATATGTTCATGGATTACATGAGTGTAAACCCAAGCATTGAAATTTATCTAATTAATTTAGAAGGCAAAATCCTGTCATACTCGGCTGACCCTTGGCAGGTGAAGCGGACACATGTGTCGCTTGAACCCATCCAAACATTTATACGTGAAAGCTCATTGTTTCCCATACTTGGCGATGACCCTAGAGCTGAAGATAGGCAAAAAGTATTTTCTGTGACACCCATCCCCATGACAGATCACCCTAGCGGTTATTTGTATGTGATTCTTCGTGGTGAGCAATATGATAAAGTAGAGCAGTTAGCGCGGGATAAAGAGTTGCTTTATTTGGGCGCTTGGGTGGTTGGTTTTGCACTCTTTGTTAGTTTAATCGTAGGTTTGTTGGTGTTTTATCCCATCACACGTCGCTTGCGCTCTCTTTCCAAACAAGTGGATGCTTTTCGCCAAGGTGAGTTCAAAATATTGCCTGAATTTAGGGTATCCGATGGTAAAGATGAGCTAAGCCAACTTGAAAAAAATGTGGCTTTGATGGCAAAACAAACCGTGCAACAGTTTGAACATATATCAGCGCAAGATAGTCAGCGACGCGACTTGTTTGCTAGTCTTTCTCATGACTTGCGCACGCCACTTGCAGCACTACATGGTTATTTGGAAACCCTTGAAATCAAAGCGAACAGCTTGGATGAAGCCCGGCGCGCTGACTATACCCAACGGGCGATTAAGTTTAGCCATCGCCTCAAAGATTTGATTGATGAGCTGTTTGAAATGGCAAAACTGGACACTTTAGACACAGCGCCACATGTCGAACCCTTTGCCTTACCTGAGCTTGTGCAGGATATGCTGCAACAATATGAGAGTAGCGCACAAAATATCAGCGTATCTTTAAAGATGGAAGGTGATACAAGTATGCCTTTGGTTAATGCTGATATTGCTTTGATTCAGCGGGTGTTTGAAAACCTGATTGGCAATGCGCTTAGGCATGTGCAAGCGAGCAATACCATTACTGTACAACTGAATAAACAAGATGATTATGTGGAAGTTCAAGTGCGCGACACAGGCTGCGGCATTGCCGAAGAAGCATTAAGTAAAATCTTTAACCCACTGTATCAAGTAAACAATGCGCATCGCGGTGATGAACATTCAGGGCTAGGGCTTGCCATTGTTAAACGTATCATTGAATTACACCAAAGCAGTATCCATGTTAGCAGCGCTTTAGGCGAAGGCACAACCTTTACTTTTAGGCTAAGTTTTTAGGAGAAACACAATGTTTAAAACAATACTTTTTACACTTATTTTACTCTACACAAGCTCAGCTTTTGCAGCGGGTGATGGATATATCTATGATTTCAAAGGCCCAGTATTAATCAATGGTAAATTGGCGAACAAGAACAGCCCCGTCACCTTTGGTGATGAGATTATTACAGGAAGTAGGGGGCGCATCGCTCTGCGTTTGGCGGGGAATGTATATCGTGTGGGCAACCGTTCTCACTTAACATTGCCCAAAACAGAGAAGAACTTCACCTTAAACTTCTTTTTCGGCTCTGTTTTAGCCGTTTTCCGCTCAGACACGCCTAAGACCATCAGAACACATACTTCCGTGCTTGGCGTGCGTGGCACTGGCTTGTATTTGAATGTGGATAGCGAGCAAACTTTCCTTTGCACATGTTATGGTGACATTGAATTTAAAGATAAAGAAAATGAAGATAATGTGCGTCATATTCATGGCGAATACCATAATATTGTGGCTTTAAATCATCAAACACGCACCTTTTCTACCCAAGCGATGAAGGGACATCAAACTTCTGACTTGAAGGGACATCAAACTTCTGACTTATTTGAACTTGAAGCACTGGCAAACCGCACACCACCACCCACTTTTACAGTTGAACATGAAAAGAACAACCAAGTGAGTGGTGATTAAATTTAAGCGGTGATGAAGTAGCGACTATTTAACAGTAATATTAATCGTGCGGCTCATGATTTTGCCATACGATTGATGATGTCCATCGGCAAATTGTAGCGTAAGTGTATGTTTGCCTGGTTTAAGGTTAATAATGGTTTCCGTTTGACCTTTACCGAAATGAATGTGTTTCTCATCGGCAGGCACAACTTCATTTTCAGCCACATATCCGCCATCAATAATCAAATGATGATGCCCAGTGCCTTCAATCAAATCACCAGCTTTATGCACTTTCATGCCTTTAATACCCATTTTAACAAGGATTTCACTTGATACTGTGTCACCATCTTTGGGGCTGACAAAATGAGGACCTAAGGTGCATGATTGGCTACATGCGCCTTCATGTTTGCAGGCTGCTTGCGCCATGCTGCTGATAAAAAGTGTGCTCGCCAATGCGATTATTGCTAACCATTGTTTCATATTGTTCTCCTTTTTTGTTGCTGCTCGTAAAGTAGGCGCAAATCAAGAAAAAATATACATATACTTCATGTGTTTATTCTTTTGTTTGCGCTTGTAGCAAAGCGTTAGTTTGAATGTTAAGTTTCGCAAAGATATATAAGAATTGAAATTTGAAGGGGAACACCATGGCAGACAACAAGGCAAAAGCATTAGAAACAGCACTGGCGCAAATCGAAAAACAATTTGGTTCAGGCACGATTATGCGCATGGGCGACAAGGCGCATGTGGATGTGGAAGTGATTGGTTCTGGCTCATTGGCTTTGGATGCAGCACTTGGCATAGGTGGTTATCCACGCGGTCGTATTGTTGAAATTTATGGCCCTGAATCATCAGGTAAAACCACATTGGCACTTCATGCTGTTGCCGAAGCACAAAAAACAGGTGGTAAAGCGGCCTTTATTGATGCTGAACATGCCTTAGACCCTGATTATGCGCGCAAATTGGGTGTGGACGTGGACAACCTTTATTTATCACAACCTGATTGCGGCGAACAAGCTTTGGAAATCGTGGATATGTTAACCCGTTCAGGAGCTATGGATATTTTGGTGGTTGACTCGGTTGCCGCTTTAACACCACGCGCTGAATTGAATGGTGATATGGGCGATTCACACATGGGTTTACAAGCACGATTGATGTCGCAAGCTTTGCGTAAGCTTACATCTGCCATCTCGCGCACCAACACCACTGTTATTTTTATCAATCAATTGCGCATGAAAATTGGTGTGATGTTTGGCAACCCTGAAACCACCACAGGTGGTAACGCCTTGAAATTTTATGCATCTGTTCGCCTTGATGTGCGCCGCACAGGTGCAATTAAAAAGGGTGAAGATGTGCTGGGTAACGACACCAAAGTGAAAGTGGTGAAAAATAAAATGGCTCCACCATTCAAACTGGCGAAATTTAGTATTATGTATGGTGAAGGTATATCGCATGTCGGCGAAGTGGTTGATATGGGCGTTGAATTTGGGCATGTGAAGAAAAGTGGTGCATGGTATGCCGTGGGCACAGAGCGCATTGGACAGGGTAGAGATAATGCGATTCAATATTTGAAAGACCATCCTGATATGCTCAATGATATTGAAGGAAAAGTGCGCGAAGAGTTGGGTTTGCCTGAATCCAAGGTTAAAGCAGTGAAAGCGGTCAAAGAAGAAGAGGCGAGTGGCTCAGAAGACTGATGCAGTTAAAAACGAGCAGCAGGAAGCGTTTTCATCTGCTGTTCGTATTCTTGGCATTCGTGAGCATAATGAACATGAATTGCGCGAGAAATTAAACAAGAAAAACTATGATGAAATTGTGCTCGACCATGTCATTGAGTTGTTAAAACACTATGATTATTTGAGTGAAGTGCGTTATGCAGAGGCTTTTCTTCGCTACCGCTTAGAAAAAGGTGAAGCGCCGTGGTTTGCCGCGCAAAAAGCAAGGCAGAAAGGCGCAGAACCCGTTGCACTCAAGCTTGCGCTTGAAAAAGCAGAGCAAAGCTTTGATGCTTGGTCAGCGTGTAAAGATGTATTGGATAAACGAGACCCAATGGGCTCATACAAACAAGATAAGCGACTTTGGCAGCGTCAAATGCGCTATTTGCAAAATAAAGGTTATGATATCAACACTATTTTGCAGGTAATGAACAATGAGGATGATTAAGATATGAACACATCGGAAATCAGGAAGAAATTCTTAGGCTATTTTGCCGATAAAGGGCATGAAGTTGTAGAATCCAGCTCGCTTGTGCCGCATGGTGACCCGACATTGATGTTTACCAATGCGGGCATGGTTCCTTTCAAACATGTGTTCCTTGGCGATGAAACTCGCCCTTATGTTCGCGCTACCTCTAGCCAAAAATGCGTTCGCGCAGGTGGTAAACACAACGACTTGGAAAATGTTGGGCATACCTCTCGTCATCACACCTTCTTTGAAATGCTGGGCAACTTCTCTTTTGGTGATTATTTCAAACAAGATGCCATCAACTTTGCTTGGGAATTTTTAACGGTTGAATTGAATCTCGATAAAGACCGCTTGTTTGTCACCGTCTTTGAAGATGATGATGAAGCTTATGATTTATGGGTTAAAGGCATTGGTATCGCTGAAGATAAAATCGCCCGTATTGGTGCAAAAGATAACTTCTGGAGCATGGGTGACACGGGTCCTTGCGGGCCTTGCTCAGAAATATTTTATGACCACGGCGACCATGTTTGGGGTGGCCCTCCAGGTACACCTGAAGAAGAAGGCGATAGGTTTGTGGAAATCTGGAACTTGGTCTTCATGCAATACGACAGGGATGAAGAGGGAACATTAAACCCACTTCCCAAACCATCAGTGGATACAGGCATGGGTTTGGAGCGTGTAGCCGCCGTATTGCAGGGCACGCACGACAACTACAGCATTGATTTGTTTCAACATCTGATAGCAGCAGCATCGAAAGTTATAGGCATCAAACTTGGTGATAGCGATGAACAAGATGTATCGCTTCGTGTGCTTGCTGACCATCTTCGCTCGGTGTCCTTCCTGCTTGCTGATGGTGTATTACCATCCAATGAAGGGCGTGGGTTTGTTCTGCGTCGTATTTTGCGCAGGGCTTGCCGTCATGGACGTTTATTGGGCATGAAAGAAGCCTTTATGTTTAAACTTGTGCAAGCCTTGGTTGATGAAATGGGCGACCATTTTGCCGAATTGAAAGAAGCACAGGGCAATATCGAGCAAGTGATTCGCATTGAAGAAGAACGCTTTATCAAAACCTTGGATAAGGGTTTGAAGTTGGTGGAGCAGGCGGTAAGTGATGCAGGTGAGGGCGGTACAATTCCAGGTAAAACACTATTTACCTTGTATGACACCTTTGGTTTCCCTACCGATTTAACCGCAGATATTCTCAAAGGTCAGGACATCAAGCTGGATATGGATGGTTTTGAAGTCTGCATGAATGAGCAACGCGAGCGGGCAAGGGCTGCTTGGGGCGGCTCTGGTGAAGCGGCATTGCCCAAGGCTGTGTTTGAAATCCGTGAGCAACATGGAGCCACCGATTTCTTGGGTTACACCACGATTCAAGCCGAAGGTGCGATTTCTGGTTT
>DQSL01000121.1 GCA_015663235.1 Mariprofundaceae bacterium | reverse complement strand
TTGCAAGGCAAGTTGAAGAAGGTGACTTAGGGTTGGTTTAAAGCATTAAATTTTGCGAGAACTTTTTCAACATAACGTATTGTTTCTGGGTAGTTTGGGATGTTGTTGCCTGCTTTGCGCACAGCCGTTTCACCTGCATTGTATGCTGCCAAAGCAAGGCTTGTATTGTTGCGAAACTTATCAAGGAGTTGGCTAAAAAATATGGCACCACCTTGAATGTTTTGCTCAGGATTCCAACTGTCTTTTACACCCAACGAGCGTGCCGTTCTCGGCATCAGTTGGGTCAAACCCACAGCGCCTGCTTTGGATACGGCACTTGGATTAAATGCAGACTCGGTATCCACGATGGCGTGTAATAAATTGGGGTCAATTTGGTATTGTTTTGCCGCTGCGGTAATCATGGGCAAAAATGTCGCCTTATTGCGCAGGTAAAGCTTGTGATTATACCCCTCATTGCTTTGCTGGGTAAGGTGTGGGCGAAAAACAGACAGCAAACGGTATGAATCATCCATTTGGTTGTCTGTGAAATAGAATTTACCATTGCTATCTTTGTAAGTATAAATTTCCGCGTAGCAGCTTGTGCTAGCGATAAAAAGACTTGAGATAATGAGGTGTTTTAGCATTGTTTTTAAAGCAGGTAGATGGTTGCTAATCCCAAGAAGGCTAGGAAACCAACCACATCAGTGACAGTGGTTAGAATAGTACCTGATGCCAATGCAGGGTCGATATTTAAGCGTTGCAGGGTTAGTGGAATCAGAGCACCAGCAAAACCTGCGGCGAGCAAGTTAATCATGATGGCTGCGGCGATGATAAGCCCCAAGGTTGTGCCGTATTCAGGAAACCAAGCGCTGGCGAGTAAGCCAATAAGCAGCGCAAAGCTTAAACCTGTCACCATGCTTACCCCAACTTCTTTGAATAAAGCGCGTTTGGCATTGCTAAATGTTACGCGACCCAAGGCGATACCGCGCACCATCACGGTGAGTGTTTGTGTGCCTGCAATGCCGCCCATGCTGGCGACAATTGGCATGAGCACGGCAAGGGCAATGATGTGTTCTATTGTGGCTTGAAATTGCGCAATCACAACCGATGCAATAACCGCAGTGACAAGGTTAAACATCAGCCAAACACCACGCCGCCAAGCGGTGATAGCAATGGGTTCTGCCAAATCATCTTGGTTGGATAGACCCGCCAAATGGAACATATCTTCAGTGGCTTCTTCATGCACCACATCAATAATGTCATCGGCAGTGATGCGACCAATCAACACACCTTTTTTGTTAATGACGGGAAGGGCTAAAAGATCATATTTCTGGAATATTCGTGCAACTTCTTCTTGATCTTCTTCAACGAAAACAGTGGGGAAGTCAGCATTGGCAATGCGCCATATTTCTTCATCAGGCTCACAAAATAACAGCGAATGCAGCGGTACAACACCAGTGAGTTTATCATGTTGATTGACTGCATAAATATAGGTTAAGTTTTCAATGTCTTGCCCCCAACGTCTGAGCACGGCGAGCACTTTCTCAACTTTCCAATCATCACGAACCTTGAAAAGTTCAGCCTGCATCAACCCGCCCGCAGACGTTTCGTCATATGCCATCAACGGCTCAATGCCACGCCTATCTTCAGGGCCTAATCCTTTGATAACTTCATCGGCAACTTCGGGTGTAACAGATTGCAGAATGTCGGCGGCATCATCAGAATCCAAGTGTTCAACCACTTCTTCAATATGACTGGTATTAAGCTTGGATAAAAGCTCGTCTTTAATGGCTTCAGGCAGCTCAAGTAGGGTGTCACCAAGCAGCTTTTCAGGTATGGCGCTTATGAGTTGCAAGCGTTCTTCATCTTTGCGGCAGCTTAAAACAAGCTCAGCAAGTTCAGAAGCATGAAGCGCAGACAAGTGCTTGCGAAGCCCGCTATCCGATAGCTCAAAAAGAGCTTGTAAATCTTTGTTGTTTAACATTTATTGTTCACCCAAAATGTCACGCAAAACATTTGCTTCAATAGGGTGGCGAAGAAGCGTAAAACCAAAAGATTCCACTTCTTTGGCAAATGTATTTTCAGTTTCTTTGGTAATGAGAATCATAGGCAAATCTTGCCCTGTTAGGTTGCGTATGTCTTGTATATCTTGCAAATTGAGTTGCGTGGACTCTAGCGTGCCATCAACAATAATTGCATCTGGATACCACGATTTAGCGTTGATAACTTTCAAAGCACTAGTAGATGATTGAAAAGCTTTGGCTTGGCAGCCCCATGAGGCGAGAAGTGTTTTGAGACCGTCTCTCATCATCATATTATCATTGATAACAGCAACCTTCATGCGCTGACGAATCACGCTGTCTACATAGGGTGCATCAAGCATAGGTTGAGGTGCTTGCACTGCCTTTAAGGTTATGAAAAAACAAGAGCCGCGCCCAAAACGTGACCGAAGCCCCACGGGATGCCCTAAAATATCACTCAAACGTTTCACAATTGCCAATCCAAGTCCAAGTCCTGTGGGTGAAAGTTCAGGTTTGGAAAGCTTGGTAAACTCTTGAAAAATAAGCTGTTGTTTGTCATCAGGGATGCCAATGCCAGTGTCATACACTTCAACTTGCCAGTGGGGTTCGCCAGCAATATTTTTTTTGCGTATGGCTAAAAGCACATTGGCTTTTTTGGCATGGCGAAAAGCATTAAGTAAAATATTGGTGAGCATTCGCTCCAACATGATTGCATCGCTTTGTACATAAGCATCACGCTGCCAAATTCTTAGCTCAACACCATACGATGCAGCGATCGGCATGAATTTCATGCCGATATTGTGTACAAGTTCATGCAGGGCAAGTTGTTTTAATGCAGGTTTTTCAGCGGTATCAAGCCTTGAAATATCAAGCAATTGATTGAGTAGCTTTGATGTTGTGGCATGTGCATCTTTGGCTTTGTTGATGATGTTGGTGGTTTCTAAATCAAGGTTTTGCATGTTGATGGAAGCAAGGAAAAGCCCCAAAGCTTGGTGAGGCTGTTGTAAATCATGGCTGGCTGTTGCTAAAAACTTTGTTTTTTTGGCAACACTTTCTTTGTTTTGTTTGCTTAAACTAAAGATTTGTTTGCTGAGGTTTTGTTGCTCTTTGGATTTGCGCCAAAGCAAAAAAATTAAAAAAAGCAAAGCAAGGCTTAAAAGTAGGGTAATAGGTGTCATAAGATACCAATTTCTAATGCTTTTTGCACAGCTTGGGTGCGGTTTTTAACACCTAAAACGGAAAAAATATGTCGCACATGAACTTTCACAGTTGCTTCACTTAAATCAAGCTTATAAGCAATGACTTTATTTTGCTGCCCTTGATGTAAATACTGCAAAATATCCATTTGCCGTGGCGTTAAGGATGCTGTTTCTTGGCGTGGATGGGTGCTGACAACGTGTTGCTCAAGCATCAGTGGTGGGATGTAAGTTCCACCTGCTAAAATGAGTTGCAATGCGGCAAGCAAAATGGATGTTTCACTGCTTTTTTGGATAAAACCTTTGGCGCCGAAGTTGATTGCTTTTTGCACATCGGCTGGATTTTCAGAACCAGAAACCATGACAATAATGGTATTGGGAAGAAAGCTTTTTATTTGTTGCAGTAGTGTTAGCCCGTCCATGCCTGGCATGTCTATATCGGATAATACCATGTCTAAATCATTGTTTTTATGTATTATTTTTAACGCCGTGGCTGCGTCTTCAGCGAGGAAAACTTGCGGGGATTCGCCCTTTAATTTTTCTTTTTGAAGCATGCCTGAAAGACTGTCTCGAAAGAGCGGATGGTCATCGATGATGAGGATTTTTGACACAGTTTATTCCTCCACTTTTCCTAAAGTTTGAATCATTTTGCAAAGGGATGGTTGAGATAGCAAGTTGAAAAAGGATTAATCCTTAAGATTCCTACTCTAAGTTGCTGATAATGTTAGAATACATGAAGATAAAACGATGTTGTTTTTCAAGAGATGAACCAAGAAGAGGAGAAAGGTTGATGTTTAAGCATGGAATTGCAAGTGATATATATGCCTAAGGCATTGTTTTAATTGTATAATTCGCTAATCCAGCGGTGTGACATTAATCACGGCTTAGGAAAGTCGGGGAGGCGTGAATTTAAAGGGCATTTTGGTGAAAGAACAATTATATGTGGAGAAGGTTGAGTTTTACTTGCCAAAGTTGGGCAAGATATTGTAAGAAAAATGGTTAATTCCATTGATGAAAAAAGGAGCGTAACATGAAATATTTTTTAACTTTAGCGATGATGGTGTTGCCAGCATATGCGATGGCAGCACCCAATGTAAAAATTGAGATCACAGCCGAGAAGGTGGTGATGGTGGAAGAAGATGGTAAGAAAGTTGAGAAGCGTGTGGTGGCTAGCGAAGTGCTGCCTGGCGATGTGTTGGTGTATACTTTGGCATTCAAAAATGTAGGCGATGAACTGGCTCGAAACATCAAGGTTGATAATCCAATTCCGAAAGACACAGCGTATGTGGTGGATTCGGCTTATGGTCCAGGCTCAAAAATTACTTTCTCGGTTGATGGTGGAAAAACATTCAATAGCCCAAGTCTTTTGCGTTATGAAGTGGAAGTCAAAGGGGAAGTTCAGCAGCGTAAAGCATCACCTGAAGAATATACGGGCATTCGCTGGACAATTGAAGAAGTGGGTGTTGGTAAAAGTGGTGTTGCCAGCTTCCGCGTTCGCGTGAAGTAGGTGATTGCGATGAATATGACAGCCCTATCCAGCAAAAAGAAAGAAAACAAAATTTACGCAATTCGAGAGGGACCACCATGAATACCCTTTGAGGTTTCATAGCAGGTTAAAAAGGATGTTAACCTGCTTTATCACTCAAGCCGTGTGAGGGACGCGGCAATAAGTTTAATCACAATGCCTTCGGGCAAATAAAAA
The DNA here is from genome assembly GCA_015663235.1 of Mariprofundaceae bacterium. Classification (GTDB taxonomy): domain Bacteria; phylum Pseudomonadota; class Zetaproteobacteria; order Mariprofundales; family Mariprofundaceae; genus Ghiorsea. The sequence continues at coordinate 782 of DQSL01000121.1, read as the reverse complement.
ACATCTACGGATGAAAAAAGGAGAATGGATATGGAATACATATCAAACATAACAAAAGGGATGATGCAGTTTGCTGCCGTGGCTCTTGTTGTTGCCGTTTCTGTGGCGATGCCGCAAACCGCTTCAGCAAACACGGGTGCAGGCGCACTTATCCTCAACGTTGTAACTGTAACCTATAAAGATTCGGGTGCAACAACATCATATGCTGAAACTGCAACCTCATCGGTTACTGTTGACTTGGTTGCTTCGGCACCGAATTTGTCTGCACCTGCAGATGCAACAGTCGCATCAGGCGGTACGGCGACGTATGCTTATACGGTAACAGCAACGGCAAACGGTTCAGATGTTTATCCGATTGCATCTACTGGTACTACAACCAATGCAACGGGCGTAACGGTAACGCCTTCAGTGACTTCGATTACATTGGGTGCATCGGTGATTACAGCAGCACCCACAGCATCTACTATTGAAATCCCAGCAGGTTCTGAAACGAATCTAATTGTGGGTGATATTGTGGTAATTGGTGGCGTTGATTATAAAATATCAGCTGTGGCTGCGGGTACGGCAACTAGTCATACCAATACATCACCAACTGACGGTGTTGCAGGTTCAACAATTGCTGAAACACCAACAACACTGACATTGATTGCGAATGCTGCGGGCTCAAATACTGCACCAGCATTTCTACCAGCATTGGTAGGTACTGTTGTTGGTGAGCAAGGTACATTCACTGTGGATGTGACAGCAACTGCTGGCCCTGGTCCTGGTGATGGTACTGTGCC
>DQSL01000090.1 GCA_015663235.1 Mariprofundaceae bacterium | reverse complement strand
ATCGCTTGCCAGTGGGTTTATGATTCCTGAACAGGGTGCAAAAGCCACAGGTATGGCAAATGCTTACGCTGCGATTGCTGATGATGCGTCTGCCAACTGGTTTAACCCTGCAGGCTTAGCTTTTCAGGATAATAATGTGACGGGCAGTGCGGTGTTGGTGTACCCGTTGAATGAATATGAGACAGGTGGGCAAACCTATTCGGCAGTGAAAGGTATTCACGCTGTGCCGCAAGTTTACGTGCGTTATGGCGAAGAAGACTCTAAATTTAGTTATGGTTTGGGTATTAACTCACCATTTGGTTTGTCGGTTGACTGGACTGATTCAGGCGCACCATTCTCTCAAGTCTCGGCTGGTGCAGACAGCGTGACCTTTTCTGAAATTCAAGCGGTGCATGTAAACCCCAATATTGCTTATCGCGTGAGTGATAACTTCTCGGTTGCAGTAGGTGTGTCTTACTACAATGCATTTAAAGTGCATTTGGATGGGCAGTCGTTAAACATTGGTGGTGAAGGTGATGGGTTTGGCGGTAACTTTGCGCTGATGTATAAAACAGATAAGTGGAGCATTGGCGGAAGTTATCGTTCGGCAGTGAAAATTGATGTTACAGGTACGGCAGTGGGTGGTCCTGCATTGGCATTGCTGGGCTATGAAGGTATTGGCGCAAATGCAACCACATCAGTAACCTTCCCTGACTTGCATACCTTAGCTGTGGCTTATCAAGCGACACCAGATTTAATTATCAGTGCGCAAGTGGATAGAATCAACTGGGTAACATTTGATAAAATTGTGGTTAATTATGACCCTTCAGCATTGAATGTTATTACAGGGGCTTCTTCAACCATTCCAGAAAACTGGGAAGCAACGATTGCTATTCGTGTTGGTGCTGAGTGGGCAATGAATGAAAGCACCAAGCTAAGAGTGGGTTACACCAAAGACCCAACACCAACCAACGAAAAAGATTTTTCACCACGTTTGCCAGGTAATGATAGGCAGCTTGTTTCATTGGGTTACGGTAAGGACTTTTCAGACAACTTCACCATGGACTTGGCTTATATGTTTGTATGGTTGGATGACAGAACAGCAGCCGCACCAACAAATGCTGCATACCATGGCACATACACAGGCAAGGTTCATTTGTTGTCAGGTGGCGTAACATATAAGTTCTAAGTCAAGCTTGTAGATTTAAAAAGGCGTTGCTTCTTCAGTGAAACAGCGCTTTTTTTATTGCTTACTTTGCATTAAGTGCGCTTGCTATTAGCTTGCGGGATATTGAAAGTTTGAAGATTGGAGAAACTATGCGCTACGATTGGACTGTGGATGAAATTGAGAAGTTATTTGGACTTCCATTTAATGACTTGATGTTTCAAGCGCAACAAGCGCATCGTGCCAACTTTGATGCCAATGAAGTGCAGCTTTCAACATTGCTTTCGATTAAGACGGGTGGCTGCCCAGAAGATTGTAAATATTGCCCGCAATCATCACGCTACAACACCGATTTAGAGTCAGAGCTTTTGATGAAGAAAGAAGATGTGATGAAAGCAGCGCGTATTGCCAAAGAAAAAGGTGCATCACGTTTTTGTATGGGTGCAGCATGGCGTGAGCCTAAAGGCAGAGCCTTTGAGTTGGTGTTGGATATGATTCGTGAAGTCAAAGACATGGACATGGAAGCCTGCGCGACCCTTGGTATGCTGGATGCTGAGCAAGCCAAAAAGCTTAAAGATGCTGGCTTGGATTATTACAATCATAATCTTGATTCTGACCCTGAATTTTATAAAACAATTATTTCAACGCGGACTTATGAAGAGCGTTTGGATACTTTGAAGAATGTGCGTAGTCAGGGTGTGAGCGTATGTTGCGGTGGCATTGTGGGCATGGGTGAAGCTGTGCGTAATCGGGCAGGTATGATTGCGCAACTTGCGCGCATGGAACCACATCCTGAGTCTGTGCCGATTAATATGTTGGTGAAGGTTGAAGGTACGCCGATGGCAGATGTGGAAGACTTGGATAACTTTGATTTTATCCGCACTATTGCCGTGGCTAGAATTACCATGCCTTCTTCGCATGTTCGCTTGTCCGCAGGGCGTGAAGTGATGTCTGAAGAAATGCAGTCGTTGTGTTTCTTAGCAGGTGCGAACTCTATCTTTTACGGTGAAAAGTTACTCACCACGGGCAATAACGAAGCTGAAGAAGACAGGGCATTTTTTGCCAAGTTAGGCATTCGCCCTGAAGAAAGAAATACACCATCATCACGCCGCATGGCTGATGCTATACCTGAAAAACAAGTTCAAGAGGCTGCTCATGTCGGATAAACCTTGGGGCGGGCGTTTTGAAGCGCCAACAGATGCTTTTGTAGAGGCTTTTAATGCCTCAACTCATGTCGATGCACGTATGTATGCTGAAGATATTGCAGGCTCTCGCGCTCATGCCACCATGCTTACAGCGCAAGGCATTTTAAGCGAAGAAGATTTGACGTTGATTCTTAATGGTTTGAATCAAGTGGAACAAGAAATTGAATCGGGTGAGTTTGAGTTTTCTATTGCGTTGGAAGATGTGCATATGAACATTGAAAAGCGGTTGACTGACATCATTGGTGATGCGGGAAAACGCTTGCATACAGCGCGTTCACGTAATGACCAAGTGGGTACGGATACAAGGCTTTATTTAAGAAAACGTACCGATGATTTGATGGTTCGCATCCAACATTTGCAAAAGGTATTGGTCAAGCTTGCCGATGAACATGCCGAAACAGTGATGCCTGGCTTCACCCATTTACAAACCGCGCAACCTGTAACTTTCGGACATCATTTATTGGCGTATGTAGAGATGTTTAGCCGCGATTATGCACGTTTCTCTGATGCGAGAGCGCGGATGAATCAATGCCCGCTAGGCTCTGCGGCACTTGCAGGTACAACATTTCCGATTAACCGTGAACAAACGGCTGAATTATTGGGGTTTGATGCACCATGTGCCAATTCTTTGGATGCAGTTTCTGACCGCGATTTTATTATGGAGTTGTTGTCTTCAGCATCCATTTGCTCGATTCATTTATCGCGTTTTTCCGAAGAACTGATTCTTTGGATGAGTGCCCAATTTGGTTTTATTGATTTACCCGATGCCTTTTGCACAGGTTCATCCATTATGCCGCAGAAGAAAAACCCTGATATGCCTGAATTGGTGCGGGGTAAGGCAGGGCGTATTGTTGGCGCATTGATGTCAATTTTGTTGACCATGAAATCATTGCCACTCGCATACAACAAAGATATGCAAGAAGATAAAGAAGCCATTTTTGATGCTTTTGATAACTTGGAAGGTTGCTTGAGGGTGTTTGGTGATATGTTGCCCGACCTCAAAGCGAATATTGGCAATATGCATAAAGCCGCAGGTTCTGGTTTTTCCACGGCAACAGACTTGGCAGATGCGTTGGTGCGCGCAGGTGTACCATTTCGTGATGCCCATGAAATAGTTGGAAAATCTGTGGCTTATTGTATTAAAGAGGGCATTGAACTGCATGAAATGCCAATCTCTGCATGTCAAAACATTGATAAGCGCTTAACCATTGACATGGTGCAAGCCTTATCAGTGGAAACATGTGTTGCCGCCCGTAACCACACAGGCGGAACTGCGCCTGAGCAGGTACGTTTGCAATGTGCGAAATGGAAAATTCAACTTGCGGGCTAAGTATGTCATTGTTGTTGTATTGCTGGCACTGTTAGCTGCATGTGGCAAAAAAACAGATTTGATAGCGTATGATGACTCCGCACCTGAACCTGTATTGGTTGATGTTTCATCATCTTCGGACACACAAACATTTCATCTGAAACTTGATGTATCAGGCGGTAGTCATTTGCTGTTGTATCAAGTGGATAGGGCAGAAGTTGACCCAGGTTGTCAGTGCATTGCAGGGTGGCTGCGTTATTATGAATCATCGCTAAGCGCACAACGCACAGGTTTACAACATCATTTCAAGCTGCAGCGTGCTGATATAACGTATGCCTTTCGGGTGCGTGTTGTGGATAGTTTGGGCAGGAAAACGGCATGGAGTAAAATCATGCAAACTAAGGTAGTCAGCCCACCATGAAGAAGTTTGGAGGGTGGTAAATAAGTGTCATTCTCAGTTTGACTGGAAATCCATAGTTGCTCTTGAATTGGCGTGAATAGCCGCTTACGCGAGTATGACGAATATACGGATACATTATGAATAAACATGAACAATACCGTTTGAATCAACTGGGTGAATATCCCTTTGCGCGATTAAAGAAACTTCTCGATGGTTTAACACCCAACCCTGATTTGGAATTGATTGATGCGGGAGCGGGTGAGCCACGTTTGCCGATGCCAACCTTTGTCCAGCCCACTTTGGATGCGCATATTGCGGGTTTCTCCAAATACCCGACCACTTCAGGTAATGACTTTTTAAGAGAAAGTATTGCGGCATGGTTGAAGCGACGTTTCTCGTTGAAGAACATTGATGCCAATAGCCAAGTATTGAGCGCCAACGGTACGCGAGAAGCCTTGTTTGCCGCAGCCCATGCCTTGATTAACCCCAATACAGAAACAAAACCTTGGGTGATGATGCCTAATCCGATGTATCAAATTTATCTTGGTGCGGCGATTACCGCAGGTGGCAAACCTTATTTGCAACCATGCACCCAAGACACGGGTTTTGCGCCTGATATTGATAACATCAGTGATGATATTTGGGCAGATACGGCTTTGGTGTATGTGTGTTCACCATCCAACCCAACAGGTTGGGTTGCTGATGAAGCGTATTATACCAAGCTGCTTGCCCTTGCTGAAAAGTTTGATTTTTATGTTTTGGCTGATGAATGTTATTCAGAGATTTATTATGCCGATAAACCTGTGGGTCTGCTTGAAGTGGCGCAAAACATGGAGAATATTGAGTATAAACGTTGTTTGGTGATGAATTCATTGTCCAAACGCTCGGCTTTGCCAGGCTTACGCTCTGGTTTAATTGCAGGAGATGCGGATTTGATTCAAAACTTCTCTAAGTTGAGAAGTTATACAGGACCTGGAACACCTTTACCCTTGCAGCATGTGGCGGCAGCGGCATGGCATGATGAAGAACATGTGCAACAGCATTTGAAAGTGTACCGCGATAGTTTGGATGCTTTTTTTAAAGTCTATGGTGGTGTTATTCCTGCGGGCTCATTTTTTGTCTGGCTGCCTGTGGAAAATGAAGAAGACTTTGTGAAGCGAGCTTATGTAGAGCAAGGGGTCAAACTTTTGCCTGGCAGTTATTTGGGTTCTGAAGATGATAAGGGTATCAATGCGGGGACTGGCTATGTTCGTGCGGCTTTGGTGGATGGTGCTGAAAAAGCGGGCGTGTTGGCAGAGCGGCTGAAAAGGGTTGCGGTTTAGGTTATTGCCTGATTGCTAGCATTAGCGCATCGAAGGTGAAAGGTTTGCTTAATAAGGTTATATTATTGGGCAAGTCACCAAAATAGTTACCACTGATAAGTATCGTTTTAAGGCAGGGTTGATGCATGCTAATATTTTGGATGAGTTCTAAGCCATTGATACCAGGCATGTTGAAATCGGTGATAACTGTGTTGATTTCTTCTTGATATGTATGAAAGGCATGGATGGCCTCTTGACCTGAAGAACACGGGATAACATGAAAGCCATTTTCTTCAAGTGCGCTTTGGCAGGTTTCTAGAATATCTGTGTCGTCATCGACCAATAAAATCACCGTGTTCTCCGTATCGCTTGCTTGGGGCTGAAATATAAAGTACATTGTTTTTTTACGTGGTGATATTTAACACCAATAACCCAGAGAGGGAAGTTGTAGGATTCGTGACACTTGTTACAAAAATCATGGAAGAGTTTTGCATATGAAATTAAATAAATTGTTTGATGTAAATGACTTTGAATCGACCAAAGAAACTTGGTTAATGAAAGGTGAGGTATTTCTTTATGAAGGTGATGATGCGAATAAGCATTGTTACTTGGTTAAAAGTGGGAACTTGGATGTGCGGCTTATTTCAGGCACAGGTCATGAAACACTGCTTTATCAGTTGAAGCCAAGGGACTTGGTGGGTGAGCTTGCCATGTTTGATGCAAATATCCGCACAGCGACAGTTGTAGCCAGTACAAAAACTTGTTTATTAGAAATAGAGAATGATGAGTTTAATACAAAGATGAAAGACCATCTATTTTTAGAAAAACTGGCATATCATTTTCTATCACGTTATTTGAAAACGCATGAAGTTGTATGCCGCTTGAGTCAGCCAAATATTGGTATGAAGTTGTGTTATTATTTTAAATCATTGGCTGAAAACACTGGTGGTGATATGGAAAATGGTGCTGTTTTAATTCATCTGCCTAGCCATGCTGTAATGGCTAAGCTATTGAGTTGCCAGCGAGAGTCTGTGACCCGAGAGTTGAAAAAATTAACGGAAGTTGATATTTTGAAGTCAAACGGAAGCGGTGATTTTTTTCTTGATATGACAAATATAAACTTGTATTTGGGCGATATTTTAGAGCGTTAAAGAAGCTTTGAACACGTCATGAACTTTCTTAAAATATTTTCAGTCTAGGACAACGGTGTAAACATCTACTTTGCCAATACCCTTTAACTCAAGATTAACACGGCGATGATGAGGTGTTTTCTCTAAAGCGTTCAGTGTCACTTCATCCAATAGTATTTCTCCAGCGCGGGCATTGGACTCTAAACGTGCAGCAAGATTGACATGTTTACCAATGGCGGTGAAGGCTCTGCGCTCATGGCTGCCAAGAATACCAAGCACTGCCTCGCCAGTGGCAATGCCAACACCAACACCCAATACTTCTTGTTGTCTTTGCGCGCGTTTTTCGTTTAAAGCTTTGATGCGCTGCTGAATGGTCAAGCCTGCTTGAAAGACATCTTCAACATGATTGTTATTTGAAGCGGCAATGCCAAAAATTGCCATAATGCCATCACCCATGATTTTATCGATGATGCCATGATTATCCAGAATAGATTGCAACATTTCATGCATGTAAGCATTAAGTGTGTTCATTACTTCTTGGGCATCAACCTTTTCATTGTAGTTGGTAAACCCACGAATATCGACGAATAAAGTACTGATGATTTTGCGCTCACCTTCAGTGTTGAGTTGAATATCACCATCAACAGCGAGCTGGGCTATTTCATGCCCAATATGCCTGCTCAATGTTCTATCAAGCTGACCTTTGAGCAAGTGAAGTTCGTTGGCAGCTTGCTGGTATTGTTGCAGCTCCAAAACATTATTCGTGACATCAAGGAATAATAACCAGCCACCTGATACATCTTCAAAAGCAATAATATCGGTATATGTGTTATCTTTAAGTTGCATGTGCGGAAGTTCAAAAGCATATTCAATAGGTAACATGCCTTGCAGCGTGTCGCAGTAGTCGCTTATGTTTGTGTTCACCTTTGGTTGTTTTGTAAAGTAAGCCTGCCATTTTCCGCCAATACTTTTGATTTGTTCTGTGTTTGGGGCTAGTTCAACCCACGCTGGAGATAAGTTGGCGAGATGATAGGAAGCAAGGCGTTGGCTAATGCTTTTTGGGATATGTGGCTTGTTCATGTCGGCAGCATGGCTTTAGCGATGGTTGAGAAGGCGGTTTCAACATTATCACCTGTTTTGGCGCTGGTTAAAAGAATAGGGCTACCTGTAACTTGCAATTGTTGCATGATGTTTTCGTTGATGCTCCACGCATCTTGTAGGTCGGACTTGTTGAGTAAGTAGACAAAAGGCACATCACCAAGTTTGTCTAAAACCCGTTGCCTGACCTCTTCGGCAACTGCCACAGTATCAATTCGCGTGCCATCAATCACCATGAGTATGCCCGAAGCGCCGCGCAAATAACTGGTGGGTATTTTTTTGTATTTTTCTTCGCCGTGAACATCCCAAATCATGAGGTTCACATCAGTTTCATCCACATGTACTACTTTTCTATCAATCTTCACACCCATGCTGGACAGGTATTTTTCTGAGAATTTACTGTATACAAATTGGGCAGTTAAGCTGGTTTTACCAACACCTGCTGCACCAAGAATGCATATTTTTTTTTGAATCATTGCATACCTTTGCTGCTCAGGTTTGAGGTGTGAAAACTGTCAACCTCTTCGACTCGGCTAAAGTTATTTTTGGCAAATTCAATCCAACTTTCGGAAGCTTTCCCCGACACATAAAGTGTGCCTTTACTGTATACCAGTTGCACTGTGGCAGGAGGTTTAAGCAAGGCTATGATACGTTTTAAGATTGCCTCATCAGTTACCACATGTTTTTGTGGTTTTTTATTGCGAATAATTGCTTTCTTTGGTTTGCTTGGAAGCGCATCAAGTTTGATAGGTCTATCGTGCGGAAAATCTTTAAACACACTGGTGAGAATAGACACTTGGCTGCTATCAATATTATCAACACCTGCAATATATAGCGCGGCTTGCTCGGCTTGGGATAACCAAATTTCAGAGGCAACACCCGAGATAGTCAGTGTGCCATTGTTCATGGTGATTTGTATGGATTTGGGCGGCAATATAAGCTGGGCGACACGTTTGAGGACAAGCGGTTCTTGTAGCGCATGGTAGGGCTGCATATGAAATATAACATTTGAACCATCCAAACCAAAGCCTGAGAGTAAAGTGTATGGGTCGGTGCTTAATGGGTCGCGTAAACCTGAGATAATAGATTTACCATCAAGCTGTTGGATATTTGTGATGATAATGCCAGGTTCGTTGTGTATTTTCTGAAGATAGTTGTGCCATTGGTCTTGTTTTTGGTTGTCTTCAATTTCTCCAAAAGCCCACCAACCGATGATAATGAATACAAGCAGAACAACCGCAATAATAGCTTTAATGGGCGAACCTTTTTTGTCGCTTTCTGCATTTCCTTTGAAGTCGGAGACGAGTAAGGGTTGTAGGTGTTCATTCATGCTTTGGAAAGGTTCAGTCTCGCCTTCAAATTCTTTAAACTCAACAGTGTAAAGCTGTTGAATGTTTTCCACTGTTTCTTGAATTTTTTCATTGAATGAGCGCGGGGTGGTGCCACGGCAAACAACTGCAAGCACTACATCAGGGCCTGTTTCAATAATCACTTCCAAGTCACCCATGCGCAGGTTCTCAATGCCTTGGTCAGTGCTTCCAGCAAAAGAATCCTGAATAAAATCTTGGACGGCAGTGAGCATACTTGAAACCACATCTGCATCTTCGTTCAGTGCTGGGTCGAATGATAAATGATGCAGCAACAAACCTGTTTCTTTGTGAATAAGAAAAACCTGTTCAACACGGTATACAAGGGTGTTGAGCATCACGACTTCTGCAAAGGATTTACTGGTTCGCATCGCTTCAAAACGCCATTTCATACCTTGCACAGAAAAAGAGTTTTCTAGGGTTTGGTTTAAAGACTGTAACATTTCAGCGATGGAGTTGTTAATCGACTTGCGAATCGCAGGGCCCATCACAGGGAATAGAGCATCCGATAGTGATTTAGGGTCTTTGGCAATTGATTCTTTAATTGATTTTTCAATGGTTGGTGCTAAAGATTTTCCGAGCTCATCATCTTTTTGGTTGCGGATTTTAACGGCTTCTGCCAAAACTTTGGCAACTTCTTGTGCATGAAGCTTTTGGTCACGCAATAATAGTTCAAGCTCATCAAGGCGAACAGACTCTTTCTCAAATAAGAGCTTGCGAAGCTCTTGCATGGCTGCTTCGTTATTCTGGTTTGAGTTGGCACTCATGATGATTATCTAATCTTCGCGCTACTATTTTTTTCCTTCAGGGATATTAAAATCGCCATTTAAACGCATGGCAACTTCGTTAAACATGTCAGCCAACGCTTTGCGGTCAGTTTTATTGTCTTCCAAGGTGGCATTGTTTTTACCCATTTGTTCAATCAATGATGTGCGCACATTTTGAATTTCGGCAAGCAAGGTTTTGGATTGTTCAAGTAAAGCTTCTCTTGTATCCCCTTGACCTTGGTTCAACTTATCTTGAAGTTGGGATAACCTTTTATCGGCATCACCAGCATGTTTGCTCAATTCTGAAGTTAGGTGTCGCGTATCATCTTCGCGCTCTCCTCGCTCAGCAGAAATGCCATCAGCCAAGCTAGAAACCTCTTGTTTAATATAGGTTTCCAAGGCATCCAAGCGGTTGTTTGTTTCGCTGCGTAGTGCATCGGCTTCATTGAGTACGCGTTCTTCAAGGCGAACAAACCGTTGCTCATAATCGCGCATTTGCGAACCAAAGATAATATCACGAATTTGGTCTACATTACCAACTTCGGCAGCTTCTGGTTGCTTCTCTTCTGTCTTTTTCACCATGATTCAAAATCCCTCCGCGAACTTTAAAAGCTATATGATTGTTCTAAATAAGAATGCTAAGGCT
>DQSL01000031.1 GCA_015663235.1 Mariprofundaceae bacterium | reverse complement strand
GTTTAAGCATCAAAGATGCACGCCAACTTGAAGATGACTTAAATGAAGTACCGGGTGTAGTCACCAACGGTATTTTCTCACATCAAGGCGCTGATATTATTCTCATGGCAACGCCCAAAGGTGTCGTATCATTCGAATAAGCATTCCTTTTTCCTAAATTTCTATCGTGCAATGCAAGTATACAGTAGCCATACTCGACATATGGCTACTTTCTTGCTAAGAATAGCGCATGGATAAAATGACTCACCCCATTAAACGCGCAAGTCAAGAATACAAACTACTGCTTTCTATCATGCTGCTTGCATCATGCCTTTTCATTTCAAGCATGATTTATATGATACAAATCAACAATCATATCAGCCAAACCCATGTGCGGCTAACTTCTGCTGCTGAACATATCCTCATTAGCATGAGCCAAGCTCAGCTTTGGCTAGAGCAATACACTTCAGGGAAATCAGTAGGTTCTACTGAAGCCATCAAAGACTATATCCAACGTATTCAGGCAGACATGCTTGTTTTAAGTTCCCTAACCATGCACAGTCACTTGTTCCTCGGGCATGACGAGCTTGAACACGCGATACCTCTGCAACAACAAGCTTTCAAATCCTTTGAAAAGCTACAACAACATGCCGCTACGCAGGTTCAACACGGCACTATGCAACCCTCAGCAGAAAGTGATGTGTTATTCCAGAAAGTGTATGCACAGATGACGGAGATTCGTGCGATTCTTCATCAATCGTTAAACCTGCACTTAGCGCTTTTAGCAGATATTGAACTCTTTCTTATCATCTTAGCTTTATTCATTCTTGTAGCGGTCGCTTGGATTGTTTTATCATCCTTTAAGCGCCAAACCCAATCCTTTCTTCAAGTGATAGAGCAAAGGCAAAAGCAGAATGAAGCCGAAGCACAATACAGCGCGCTGTTTCAACAATCTCCACTAGCTATCCAAGTTACTTCGGCAAAAGGAAGGGTTATTCACGTCAATCAAGCATGGGAAAAACTATGGGGCATTACACTTCTACAATTGGTAAACTACATTGTATTGCAAGACCCATTGGTACAAAACAGTGAAGTTTTTGCTGATATTCAACGCGGGTTTAGTGGTGAAAGTGTCGTCACGCCCGTGTGCAATTACAATCCGAGGTCGAACACCGAATCACCTAGCCCCTTTACCAACAAGTTTGTACGCACACATATCTACCCTATCAAAGATACACAAGGAGAACTACAGCAGTTTGTCATGATTTTCACAGATGTGACGGAGAACTTTTTATTACACAGTTTCCAGGCTGGGAGAAATGAAATTTTGCATCATATTGTTAACCCCACTGTGCCACTGTCAAAAGTATTGCACCATATCAGCATACTCGCTGAAAAACACAGCACAGCCATGTGTTCCATTCTATTGCTAAGCCATGACAAACAATGCCTTTATGATGGTGCATCCCCTAGCCTTCCCCAAGATTACCGTTTTGCCATTAATGGTTTAACCATTGGTGAAAACGTTGGTTCTTGCGGCACTGCGACAGCAACTGGGAAACTTGTTGTCGTGAGTGATATAGCAACCGATCCCTTGTGGGAAGAGTATAAGGAGCTGGCTTCAACCTTCAATTTAAAAGCTTGCTGGTCGCAGCCGATTAAGGATGGTAAGGGCAATATATTGGGCACATTTGCCATGTATTTTGATGAAGTTAAAAAGCCAAACACACAAGACCTTGCGCTGCTACAAAGCGCTGCCCAGCTTGCCAGCATTGCTATCTTACATAAACAGTCATCTGAGCATCTTATCCAATCTGAAGCCCAACTAAAAAAAGCACAACATCTTGCCAAAATGGGCAACTGGGAGCTGAATTTCATTGAGGACAAACTCACTTGGTCAGATGAAATTTATCATATGCTTGAAATTGACAAAGCACAATTTACCCCATCTTACGAAATACTCATGGATGCAATACACCCCGATGATAGAGAAAAGGCACAACAAGCTTACCAATCATCACTCGAAAACAAACAGCCTTATGAAATTATCAACCGCTATCAATTTAGTGATGGTCGCATCAAACATGTACTTGAACGTTGCGAAACAATCTTTTCCTCACAAGGGCAGCCGCTTAAATCTGTGGGAACGGCACAAGACATCTCAGCATTGATGGAAGCGCAACAGGAAAAAGAAAACATCCAGTCCAAGATGAAACATATGCAACGCCTTGAAAGCTTGGGTGTGTTGGCAGGCGGCATTGCCCATGATTTCAATAACATTCTCACCACGATTTTAGGCAATGCTGGACTTGCGCAAACCAAGCTCCCAACATCTTCACCTGCATCTGGGTTTATCGAGAAAATTAGTGTGGCCAGCCAAAAAGCGGCAAACTTGTGTCAACAGATGTTGGCATATTCAGGAAAAGGCAGCTTTATGATAAAACCCGTTGTTTTATCCGATATCGTTCAAGAAATGACCCAACTTCTGCATGTGAGCATTGCCAAAAACACTGTGCTTCGTTTGGATTTAAACACGCAAATTCCTGCTGTTGACGCTGATGTTACCCAAATGCAGCAGGTGGTGATGAACTTGGTGATTAATGCGGCTGAAGCCATCGGTGAAAACAGTGGTTCTATCTCTCTTACCACGGGCATCATTCATGTGGACTCACAATACTTAGCCTCCACATTTGTAGATGAACAGCTTGAAGAAGGGCAATACATTTACCTAGAAGTCTCTGATACAGGATGTGGCATGAGTGATGAAGTTAAAAACAAACTGTTTGATCCATTCTTTACCACCAAGTTTACAGGACGAGGGCTAGGGATGGCGGCGATACTGGGCATCGTTCGCGGTCATCGCGGTGCTATTAAAGTTTATAGTGAAGAAAACAAAGGCAGCACATTCAAGCTTTTATTCCCATGTTCATTGCAGAAAGCTGTGCCTATTGATGCACCCGTGAAAGAGCTGCACGCCTGGCAGGGGCAAGGCTGCATGCTTATCGTGGATGATGAAGAAACTATTCGTGAAGTTGCATCCTCTATGCTTGCCGACTTGGGATTACAGTCCATGCAAGCTGAAGATGGTATCGCTGCTATTGAAATATTTAAAACACAACACCAAGAGATTAAACTTGTACTCTTGGATATGACCATGCCTCGCATGGGCGGTGAAGACACCTATTCTGAGCTTTGCCGCATAAATCCTGATGTAAAAGTGATACTCAGCTCAGGGTATACCGAGCAGGATGCAACCAACCGTTTTGTTGGCAAAGGTTTGGCGGGTTTCCTACAAAAGCCATACACCATCGATGAACTTTCCCAAAAAATTGATGAAATTTTTGATACCCAGTCATAAAATTTAAACATAGCCTTGCGCCATGTTTGTAACTGATTTTGATTTTATACTTCCTGAAAACTTGATTGCCAAACAACCTTTGGGTCAGCGTGATGCTTCGCGTTTATTGGTCTTGGCGGACAGTGGTTTTGAAGATAAACATATCCCTGACCTTGTTGGACTTGTGCAAAAAGGTGATGTGTGGGTGGTCAATGATACCAAAGTGATTCCCGCAAGGTTGATGGGCAAAAAAGAAAGTGGTGGCAAGGTGGAGGTCTTACTGCTTGAGCCTTTAGGACAAGACAATGTGTGGTCTGCTTGGGGCAAAGCCAATAAACCATTAATTGCTGGCACTATGATTCATTTTTCCAATGCGTTTTCAGGTAAAATCATCAAACGTGATGGCAAGAACATTGAAATCCGCTTAATCGCTAATGATGTGGGTCATGCCATTGAGCAACACGGGCATATGCCACTGCCCCCTTACATCAATCGCCCCGATTCTGAAGAAGACAAACAACGCTACCAAACCGTGTTTGCAGCACACAAAGGTGCAGTTGCCGCACCCACAGCAGGGCTGCATTTGACCCCTGAATTGATGGCAGACATGGAACAAGCTGGTGCAACTTTTGTGTTCATCACTTTGCACGTTGGGCCAGGCACATTTCAACCTATTCAAGTGGATAATACTGATGACCATGATATGCATGAAGAAGCTTATATCATTTCACAGCAAGCCGCAGACACCATCAATCACGCCAAACAAGCGGGAAAACGTATTGTTGCCGTTGGCACGACAAGTTTAAGAACCTTAGAAGCCGCAGGACAAAGTGGTGCATTACAAGCTGGCAGCGATAGAACCAATATTTTTATCACACCAAGCTACGAATTTAAGATGATTGATGCCCTACTCACCAACTT
>DQSL01000105.1 GCA_015663235.1 Mariprofundaceae bacterium | reverse complement strand
TTCCCACTCCCCATCAAACTCAGGAAAACGAAGGCTTGGTATTGCTCTTTGTGTTTCTGTACCTTCGTGGCTCATTGCTTGCTTTCCAAAGCCTTGGCGAAGCGGTCAAAATCAGATTCAAACGCCTTATCTTGCAATACTCTGAATTTTTCAAATTCACTATGGGCAAATGACTTAGCAATTTCAGCACTTACTTTCCCTGCATCTTGCAAGATGTCGTATTCATTGAATTGTAAAAAGGCATTTAATTTTTTTGACCAATCATTCATGGTCATAGGAATGCCTTTTTCAGCCTGATTTTCCGCATAATCCAAATACATGGTGCTAAAACGATTCAGCGATTTCATTTCTACACTATGCAAATAATTTTTGGCAATGCCCACATCCGATTTTAATACTTTGCCTCGTGGGGAGTTTTTCCAGCTTGTTAGCCCCATCGCAGGCTTGTTGTGATTGGCTCGCGCAACAATCAATTCAGAAGCTGTATGATGATGAATAGCATAATGCAGTTTGTTTTGAACCGTGGCAAAGAAGTCTTGGGTGATTTTCTTGCTCGCATCATAATCCATTGCTGTTGCATAAACATCTGTTATTTTTTGATAAAAATTGCGTTCGCTGACACGAATTTCACGAATCTCGGCAATCAAATCATCAAAGTATTGCTGATTAAACAAAGCGCCATTTTTCAGGCGTTCATGATCCAACACATAGCCACGAATGGTGTAATTCTTTAATACCGATGTTGCCCACTGCCTAAAAGCAATCGCTTGCTCGGAATTGATGCGGTAGCCCAATGCCATGACAGTTTCAAGATTATAATGTTTTGTTTGGTAACTTTTTCCATCGCTGGCAGTTATTCGGAATTTCCTAATAACTGAATCTTCATTCACTTCATGCGTTGAAAATATATTTTTCAAATGTTCATGCACAGTGGGCACTTGAACTTGAAACAGTTGCGCCATCAGCTTTTGCGTCAACCATATATTCTCATCTTGCAGACGGACTTCAATGGTGTTTTCGCCCGCTTGGTGGGTAAAGATTAAAAACTCAGCCGTTGAATTGCGAATATGTGTTGTTATAGGTTTTTTCATCAAAACGGTGCCTTAATACCCAACTGCCCACAAAAATCAGCAATGCTGTCATCGGTTGCTTTCATATCTTGCTCAAGCTGCTGGAGCAGTGTCGCCACTGCATCCAAATCCACAGGCTCTTCCTCTTCAAAGGTATCGACATATCGGGGGATGTTTAGATTGTAGTCATTCTCTGCCACTTCTTCGAGTGGCGCGACATAGCTATATTTGTCTTCAAACACTCGCTGGTCATAAGCGGCAATAATTTTATCAATATCTTCAGGGCGTAGGTTGTTCTGGTTCTTGCCCTTCTCAAAATGGGCTGAAGCATCAATAAAGAGAATATCTTTCGGGCTGGTGCGGCATTTCTTCAGCACCAAGATACAAGTCGGAATCGTCGTGCCATAAAAAACATTGGCAGGAAGCCCAATCACCGCATCAATCAGATTACGCTCTTCAATCAAATAGCGACGAATATGCCCTTCTGCTGCTCCACGAAATAGCACACCGTGCGGCATCACCACTGCCAGCGAACCATTATCCGCCAAGTGGTGAACCATATGCTGCACAAAGGCAAAGTCCGCTTTGGTCTTGGGCGCAAGCTTGCCATACTGCGAAAATCTGTCATCGCTCATAAGCAGCGGATTGGCACTCCAATGGGCAGAAAAAGGTGGATTGGCAACAATGGCTTCAAAGCGTTGGTCTAAATCATGTTGTGGATGTTCCAACGTGTCTTCTTGGCGAATATCAAACTGCTTGTAGTTCACATCATGCAAAATCATATTCATGCGTGCTAGGTTGTAGGTGGTGCGGTTTAGCTCTTGCCCATAAAAGTGGGCAACCTCTTTCACTTCTTTGGCTACACGCAGCAATAAAGAGCCTGAGCCACACGTCGGGTCATACACGGATTTAAGATAGCCTTTTGCTTTGCCGTCATCACGCACCACAAGCTTGGCAAGAATGCTTGAAACGGTTTGTGGGGTATAAAACTCACCTGCTTTTTTACCTGCCCCACTGGCAAACTGACCAATCAGATATTCATAGGCATCACCGAGCACATCAGCTTTTTTATCGGCAAGGTTGAAGTTAATGTTATCAAGGTGTGCCAATACTTTGGCAATAAGCTCGTTTTTCTGGGCTTCGGTCTTGCCCAGTTTGTTGGATGTAAGGTCTAAATCAGAGAATAGGTCATCAAAATCATCCTCACTCTCTGTACCCATCGTGCTTTTTTCGATGTTATTCAGGATGGTTGCTAAATCACCAAGGATAAAGCTGCTTGCACCTTCTTCATTGGTATTGCCGCGTTTGGCAATATTGCTGAACAACTCGGATGGTTTAAGCGTATAACCCAAAGCTGCAATGGCTTCTTCGGCAACAGCTTCCACCATTTCACGACCATCTTCACTCGCTTCATCCATATCAGCGTAATCAATGCCATCTTCTTCTAAAAGGGTGTTGGCATAGATATGAATTTTTTCAGAGAGATATTTGTAAAAGATAAAACCCAAGATGTAATCACGGAATTCATCTGCACCCATCTTGCCGCGCAATGTATTGGCAATATTCCATAGCTGCTGTTGCAGCATCCGTTTTTCTTCTTCTGACATTACCCCTCCATGAGCTAATATAGAAACAGCACTTTGACATGCTTCTATGTATAGTAAAGAGAGGGAAGCTTGAGATTACTGCATTCCATACCGCTATCTTGTGTAGTGGTCTAGGTATCGAAGCTTGTGGCAGCGCTTGCTGAACACTTTCATATTCGTTCGGACTAAGGTAGTCCAAGTATGAATGTGCTCTACAACTGTTGTAGAACATTTCGATATAATCAACGATATTCCTTTTTGCATCACCGTGCATTTTCCTTTGCATTCGTAAGCAACATGCCTCACCTCCAAAATAATGGTATTTTTATAACCACATCTCCACGGGCAGGGAAAATACCATCATATATACCATCAATGATCTAGGGTACACCACCTCATAAAACCTAAAAAGACTTCAGAGACGATAAAAGCCTGTAAACACTAGGCTTACAGGCTTTTATCGGTCTACATAAGACTATTATCAAATGGTACCGGGGACTGGACTCGAACCAGCA
>DQSL01000024.1 GCA_015663235.1 Mariprofundaceae bacterium | reverse complement strand
TTTAATCCATTCGCCTTGAATCAGACCTTGTTTACCCGCTGCCGCGACCACAATATCAGCACGCTCAATGTGCGATTGTAAGTTTTCTGTGAAGCGGTGACATACCGTCACCGTTGCCCCTGCAAGCAACAATTCCAATGCCATCGGACGACCTACAATGTTCGATGCACCCACCACCACGGCTTCTTTGCCATGGAACTCTATGCCTGTGGTCTCAATGAGTTTAATGCAGCCATACGGTGTACAAGAGCGCAGTGCAGGTTGGCGAACTGCCAAACAACCCACATTAAATGGATGAAAACCATCCACATCTTTATCTGCTTTAATCGCATTTAACACTTTGTCCGAATCAATATGCTCAGGCAGCGGCAACTGAACCAAAATACCATCGACTTTGGGGTCGTTATTCAGCTCCGCAATCAAACCCAGCAAATGCTGTTGTGTAGTGGATGCTGGAAGTTTGTATGGAAAAGAGGTGATTCCAACCTTGTTACAAGCAATTTCTTTATTTTTGACATACACATGTGATGCAGGGTCTTCACCCACGAGAATCACAGCCAACCCAGGCCCTCTACCGTATGTCCCAACAAGACGCGTAACCTCTACTTGCAAGTCACCTTTCAGCTTGGATGCAAGAGCTTTGCCATCAATGATTTTTGCTGCCATCAGACTACAAACCCTTTGCTGCCTCGGCGCATACCAACAGGGCCTGTGCGCGAAGCTTCAATGATATACTCTTCATCAATACTGGCTAAGAAGACATCCACCTCTTCAGGAGAACCTGTAAATTCAGCAATAAAATAATTGCCTGCTTCATGGTCAATGACTTTAGCACCTGCAGCTTCCGATGTTTTTAAAAGTTCGCCAGCATCAACCACTTTTAACATCAACAAACCACGTTCAATGTGAACCATGTGTGAAATATCTTCAGTTTTAATCACAGGAATCAGTTTATTGAGCTGTTTCTTGATTTGTTCGACAGTTTTTTCATCACCAATCGTCACCAAGGTCAAGCGGCTCACTGTCTCATCGGCTGTGGGTGCAACATTTAAGGTTTCGATGTTGTAACCACGCGCAGAAAACAAACCTGCGATACGCGTCAACACGCCAAATTCATTTTCAACTAAAATTGTAATCGTATGTCTCATGACAACACCATCTCATTCAATGCAGCCCCAGCAGGCACCATGGGGAATACATTTTCTTCTTTTGCCACCGCAATATCAAGGAAAACAAAGCTTTCTTGGCTGCCAAATGCCACTTCCAAGGCTTTGTCTAGCTCATCTAAAGTATTCACCGTAATGCCCACACCACCATAGGCTTCTGCCAGTTTGGCGAAGTCGGGTAGTGAATCAAAATAGGAATGTGAAAAACGCGATTCATGGAACATTTCTTGCCACTGGCGCACCATACCCATATAGGCATTGTTCAACAGCACGACCACGATTTTTTGGCGATATTGATACGCCGTTGCCAACTCTTGAATACACATTTGAATGGATGCATCACCTGTAAACACCACAATAGGCTCATCAGGAAAAGCCATTGCAGCACCGACGGCTGCAGGAAGACCATAACCCATGGTGCCAAGTCCGCCAGACGTTAAAAACTTATGCGGCTTTTTAAATCCGTAATGTTGCGCTGCCCACATTTGGTGTTGCCCCACATCAGTGGTGACAATCGCATTACCTTTGGTGATGTCATGCACTTTACGAATCACTGTTTGTGGTTTGATAGGCCCTTCTTCCGACTGCTCAAAACCCAATGAATCTATCGCCCGCCATTCATCAATCTGCTGCCACCACAATTTCAAAGCTTCTAAATCAGGTACACCGCCTTGATGACTTAATTCATCAAGAAGCTGCTGCAACACAATACCAACATCACCCACAATCGGTAAATCAGCATCTACATTTTTAGAAATCGAAGTCGGGTCAACATCAATATGAATAATCTTGGCATCAGGCGCAAAAGCATTGAGGCGACCTGTTACCCTATCATCAAAACGCGCGCCAATGGACACCAATAAATCGCAGTGAGATACTGCCATATTCGCTTCATATGTACCGTGCATACCCAACATACCAACGAAATGTTTATCATCATACGGAATGCCGCCCAAACCCATCAAAGTGTTGGTCACGGGTGCATTCAATTGATGCGCCAAAGTCTTCAACAAATCTGCTGAACCAATGGCATTCATGATGCCACCACCCGAATACAACATCGGACGTTTGGCTGCGAGCATCGCTTTAATTGCTTTCTTAATTTGTCCTGCATGACCCGATGTTTTGGGCTTATACGAGCGCATATTTACTTCTTCAGGCCAAACAAATTCACACTTGGCAAAACCCAAGTTTTTGGGAATATCCACCACAACCGAGCCTGGGCGACCTGTGGTCGCAATATGAAACGCTTGGCGAATGGTTAATGCCAAGTCTTCAACATTTTTCACCAAGAAATTGTGTTTAGTGGCAGACCGCGTGATACCAATAATATCAGCTTCTTGAAATGCATCCGTACCAATCATGGCAAGCGGCACTTGCCCAGTAAAACAAACATTGGGAATCGAGTCGGCATTGGAATCTGCAAGACCTGTGACGGCATTGGTTGCACC
>DQSL01000064.1 GCA_015663235.1 Mariprofundaceae bacterium | reverse complement strand
TTACCCACGATTTTGGGTGTGGTGACGCTTGTGTTTTTCTTGCTTCACCTTGTACCAGGCGACCCTGTGGATGCATTATTGGGCGAAACTGCACTTGCAGCAGATAAAGAAGCATTGCGCGCTAGTATGCATTTGGATGAACCTTTATATAGCCAATATACACAATATATCAGTGGTTTAGCGCAGGGTGATTGGGGCAAGTCCATCATCAGTCAGCGTGATATTTGGACATTGATTACCGAGCGACTTCCAGCCACAGCCCAGCTTGCAGGCACAAGTCTGTTGTTGGCGATTTTTTTGGCACTTCCTTTGGGCATGATTGCTGCGCGTTTTCAAGGCAAAGCCCAAGATACAGCCGCCATGACTTTTTCTTTGCTTGGTGTGTCGATTCCTAATTTTTGGCTTGGGCCAATGTTGATGTTGGTATTTTCTGTATTTCTCGGTTGGTTGCCTGTGTCGGGCATGGATGCCAGCGGTTCGATTATTCTACCAACCATTGCCATGGGTACAGCTTTAGCCGCCGTATTATCGCGCATGGCAAGGGCAAGTTGGCTGGAATCCATGCAATCCGATGCGATTCGTACAGCCCGTGCCATGGGCGTGGCTGAATCCACATTGTGGTGGAAACATTCAGCGCGTATGACTGCTATTCCCGTGGTGACTATGTTTGCCTTGCAGATGGGTGCAGTGCTTGGTGGGGCAGTGATTACAGAAACGGTATTCGATTGGCCGGGGCTTGGGCTGCTTACCATTGAAGCCATTCAACGCCGCGATTACCCATTGGTGCAAGGCTGCGTGCTTATCATTGCCTTGTTTTATGTGTTGGCGAATTTGTTGGCGGATTTACTTAATCTTTGGTTAGACCCAAGGCAGCGGAGCTCATCTTGAACTTCGCGTTTACCTTGACTTCGAGATTGTCTTGAACCTCTTTAAGGCTATCCCCAGAAGCGTCTATGTTTGTTTGCTGTTGCCAGCATTGGTATTACTTGTCTCTGCCATGCAATCGGTGAATGGTCATGCGGTGGACTTGCATCAGGTGTTGAGTGGTTCAACGGCAACGTATTGGTTAGGCACGGATGCGTTGGGGCGTGATATTTTAAGTCGTTTGGCAGAAGGGATTGGTTTGTCCTTTTCGGTGGCAGTGAGCGTGATAACCGTGTGCGCTGTGATTGGCATTAGTGTGGGTATGGTTGCCGCTTGGCTGGGTGGATGGGTCGATAGCGTGTTGATGCGTTTTGTGGATATTGTGTTGTCGTTTCCTGGTATTTTGTTGGCGATTGCTTTGGCTGCGGTGCTTGGCCCTGGGGTTGAAAACTTGATTTTTGCCTTAGCCGCTGTGGGCTGGGTGGGTTTTGCCCGATTAACACGGGCGCAAGTGTTATCGCTGCGTCACGCACCCTACATTGAAGCTGCCATTGCCAGCGGGCAAGCCACGATTCATATAGCATTCAAACATTTGCTACCCAATATCGCAGCACCTTTGCTTATAGAGGCAAGTTTCGGGCTTGCAGCGGTGATGATTGGTGAGGCGGGCTTATCCTTTTTAGGTATTGGTATTCAACCCCCCGATGCTTCACTTGGCACCATGATTCGAGAAGGTTCACAACTGATGTTGGTTGCACCCATGCAGGTATTTTATCCCGGTCTCATGCTGTTTCTTTTGGTGATGAGTGCGAATATTGCAGGGGATGCCTTGAGAGACTACTGGGATGTGCGGAGTAAACGATAGTCTTTTACTTTGATGCCGCGATGGTTAATAGGTATTCTTTGGGTGTAAACACTTTGAGTTGGCTATGTGTATAGTCTTTTTTATTTCTTGTGATGATACAAGCGCAGGCATAAATTTTCCGTAATTTTCTGGGTCAGGTCTTGCCTCGCGCATTTCTTAGTCGAAATACACCTCTTCCATGTCCAAACAATGCCTTTTTTTATAAGCTTTTTGCAACCAGTAAATCCGCGAGGCAAGACCTGAACCCCGTTGTTTCATTAACATCATTTCTGCGCACACCACGCTGCGTTACATGGTAAGGAATGTGCGGAAAACGACGCTTGCTATACGTGCCATAGTTAAAACTTAAAGGGTAGAAACTGATAATGCGATTAAAAAGTATACTGTCCCCGATTTTAGATGCCACTTGTTAGCATTTAGCCTAATGCTTTCAAAACGGCATTAGGTTCTTTTGCAACCACATTAAGTAAAACACGAGCAGGACCATGAGGCGTTCTATCGCCACGTTCCCAGTGTCGGAGTGTGCTAACACTGATACCAAATGCAGATGCAAACTCATTTTGTGACATGCCAACATTAGCCCTGATGTTTTTCACATCAATGGGAGAGAATTCATGTACTACTGCTTTTCTTTGGTTGCCTTTTGAAAACGCTAAAGCTTCATCAAGCCCTTGTTTGATACTATCAAATGCATGACTCATTTTTGACCTCCATAGTGTTGAATAAGTAGTGAAGTAAACTTAGCAAGATCATTACGTTCAGATTTGGATAGATTAGCTCTTTCACCTTTTCCAAATAGCGTCAGCAAAAATATAGGCATCAATTCATTATGAAAGTAGTAGATAATACGAACACCTCCACTTTTTCCTTTACCTTGTGCTGACCACCTTAACTTACGTATGCCTCCCGTGCCTTGCATAATATCTCCAGCAGCAGGATGAGCAGCTAAATAGTTTACTATACTGATTCTTTCAAACGAACTGAGTAACTTATCTGATTTTTTTAAGAATTCAGGAAGTTCTACAATCGTTTGCATAAATCAATGGTAATCCATTGGATTATAGATGTCAATAATTGAAATTTTTTGGGTCAGGTCTTGCCTCGCGCATTTCTTAGTCAAAATATACCTCTTCCATGTCCAAACAATGCCTTTTTTTATAAGCTTTTTGCAACCAGTAAATCCGCGAGGCAAGACCTGACCCCGTTGCTC
>DQSL01000108.1 GCA_015663235.1 Mariprofundaceae bacterium | reverse complement strand
ATTGTTCGTAGCTGTGCTTACGAACAATTGATGAAAGATTTGTTGCGTATAAAGGGGCAAGCAAGGGCGCGGCAGTATTTATGAATAATGCGGGTGAAGTATCAAAAATAAGGAGCCTCATCAAATATATGCGCCGTTTTTTCGTTATTATTGCCTTACTGATATTGCCATGGTTCAACCATAGTATTGCCGCAGAACCCAGTGTTGAGCGGTTAATGTTACTTCATGAACTGGATGGTGTCGCCACAGATAAATCGCAAACTGTTGCGATGAACACGCCAAATAATACCAAACCTTTTCGTGTGTTGATTGATGTGCGTAGCGACCATTCTGATGGTGCGCATGACTTTAAAACGCTGACTAAGCTTGCCAAGCAACGGCACATTGATGCTTTGACCTTTACCGAACATGACAGGTTTACCATTCGCTTGGGTTTGGAGCCTGTGCCATGGCTGATTGGTTATAGCCAAGAGCATCCTTCGTTATACGCCACAGGTTTAGATGCGTTTTTCCACGACTTAAATGTGGCGCAACAACAAACCGACATCACCATCATGGCAGGCACTGAATCAACGCCAGGCTACTATTGGCAGGGCATCCCTTTTAAAGATTTAAGCCTGCATGATGCTGAAAAACATTTGATTACGCTGGGGGTGCAAAACGCCGCACAAATTGAAGCTTTGACAAGTTACAACTTAACCCATGCTTATGGCAACAAAGGTTTATCCTTAGTCTTTTGGTTTGTATTCATCTTTATTTTGCTTCGTGTGTTGGTGCGCAAACAAAAACGTGGCGTTGCTTTGTTGCTTATCGGCTCATTCATTGCTTTTTTAAGCACATGGCTCATCACACCAGCCATCAACACTGATAATGCATTCATCCAAAGTGCCAAATCCCAAAACCTGTTTGTCATTTGGACGCATCCCGGCACATTATCAGGTGTGCGCGAAGGGTCTATGGGTGTGCAGCTTAATACCCCGCCTTACAATGAACATGTTTTTGAGCACCCAACCGATGCCTTTGCCGCCGTGTATGGTGACACCGATAACAACACTGTTGCTGGTGGTTTATGGGATAGGTTTATGATGGGTTATTTGCAAGGTTATATTGCCAAACCCATGTGGGCAGTGGCTGCTGGCGATTATCACGAAGAAGGACAAGCTAACGAATATTTGGGCAACTTTCCCATGGATGTTTGGGCAGCAAGCAATCGCGAAGTTGATATATTGGCGGCTCTCAAACAAGGGCGTATGACCGCATGGCATATGTATCAACAACAAAACCTCAGTGTTCATACCCTATCACTTACATCTTTTGACCCTGTCAACAAACAAGCGGTGCAATTGTTCACAGGTGATGAAGCCGCCATCACATCAGAGGTACGGCTTAACATAGGCATTGAAGAGCGCGGAGCAGATAAGTCTATCACAAGTTTATCAGGGCAATGGATTGTGGATGGGCGCATTCATGAAAAAGTGCTTGTGCCCATTTCAGCATCCAAGATAATGACCACCACGTTACACTTGCCTAAGGGTAAGCATGTGATACGTTTTCAAATACCACCACAACAAGGCATTCGCTTAGAAACGAATCCTTTTTTGGTGGACGTTCGCTAGAAAGGTTGCCGCTTTTAATGAAACTTATCACTATCCATCAACCCAATTATATGCCTTGGTCTGGCTTTTTTCATAAATGGTTGATTGCCGATGTGTTTGTTATTTTAGATACCGTGCAATACCACAAAAATGAGTGGCAAAATCGCAATCAAATTAAAACAACGCAAGGCGCACAATGGGTTACCGTGCCTGTGACCTACCGCTTTCCACAAACCATTCAAGAAGTAGGTATTGCACAAGGCAACTGGGCAAAAAAGCAGGTTTCAAGCATTGAACAAGCCTATGCCAAAGCACCTTTTTTTACACAAACATGGCAACCCATCAAAGCTGTTTTGCAACACAAACATGATAGTCTATCCAAGCTTAATATTGCCCTCATTCAAGCGCTTGGGCAACAGCTTGGTTGCACAGCACCGATATATATTGCCTCGGACTTGCCCATTGAAAATACCGAGCCAACAGGGCGTTTGATTGATATTTGTACGCACTTTAACGCTGATGCCTATTTATCTGGTGCAGAAGGGCGAAGTTATTTACAAAAAGAAGCTTTTGAGGCTGCTGGTTTAAGTCTGTATTTTCAAGATGTACAGCCACCAATCTACGCACAATTGCACGGTGATTTCATTCCTTACTTGAGTGTGCTTGATGTGTTGTTTAACATGGGTGATGAGGCACGGGAAGTTGTGCGCAATATGGGGGATAAAATATCATGAGTACTATCTTGGCTTTAGCGCCCCACCCTGATGATTTGGAAATTGGTTGCGGTGGCACATTGGCAGTTCATGCCAAACGTGGTGATGATGTATTCATCTATGTTGCAACATCAGGTGAGTGTGGTGGTGATGCCCAAACACGGCGCGAAGAACAAGAGGCTGCTGCCAAAATCCTTGGCATCACAAAAGTTTATTGGGGTTCATTTGTAGACACCAAACTTCCTGAGTCCAGCCTTGATTTGATGAAAGACTTGGAGCGAGTCATTCAAGATGTGAATCCGGATACAGTATACATCAACCATATCCATGACACACATCAAGACCATAGAGAAATGGCACAAATTGCCCATTCCGCCACCCGTTATGTGCCGAATGTGTTGGCTTATGAAACACCCTCAACAACCCATTTTGAACCTTCTGTTTACATGGACACCGCAGAGACACTTGCCTTAAAAATTGCCGCCCTAGAAGCCCATGCTTCACAAGTGGAGCGCACCCATGTTCGTTTGAATATTGTGGAAATTGCCATGGCAACATCACACTTTCGCGGAGTACAAGGTAAAATGTCTTGTGCCGAAGCATTTATTCCGATTCGTATGCGTTTGTAATGTTACATATTCCACACTCCCGCCCTACTTTTTCTCAAAGTTTTCAGGATGCTGTGCAAGCTATTGTTGTAAGCGGGCAGCTCGCGCAAGGTGAAACCACTAAAACATTAGAACATGATATAAAACCGTTGCTTAACCTCAACAACGTGCTTGCCATCGATTCAGGAACATCTGCATTAATGCTCGCCATTCGCGCTTTAACCAACAACAAAATAGGTGCGCGCATTGGTATTTCAACCTATGCCTGCGCCTCATTATTGTTTGCCGTCAAGGCTGCGGGTGCAACACCTGTGTTCATGGATTGCACAGTAGATTTAACTTTGGATGCAGAGCAAGCTCACAACACTGCAAAAACATTGGATGTGCTGGTCTTGGTACATCCCTTTGGTATGGTAGAACCTTTGGTCACCGACGTTTTCCCTTGCCCTGTGATTGAAGATATTGCTCAGTCCGCTGGTGCAACACTGCATGACAAACCTGTAGGTAGTTTTACTGATGTTTGCATCGGTTCTCACTATGCCACCAAACCTTGGGGTGGTGCATATGGTGGCTTTATTGCCAGCCAAAACTCTGGTTACATTCATACATGTCAAACCATGATAAACCCTGACAGTGCAAACTTATCCAGCGAATATGTTGGGCATCATCAGCTCTCCAATATCCATGCTGCATTAGCGACCCAACGCCTTCAATCAGCACAAGAAGATAGCAAGCGCCGCCAACATTGGGCGCAAAAATATGATGTTTTACTGGCAAACACCACTGCAACACCCATACAATCGTGTGCCGATAGCAGCAGTAATGCATTTCGTTATATCGTGCGCTGCGAACAAGATGCAGGGCAAGTCATCGCAAACTTTCGCCAACTGGGCATTGCCGCCAACAGACCTGTGCAACAATGTTTGCATCATAGCCAGCCCAACCTATCTTGCCCACAAGCAGAACAAGCATGGCAATCATGTGTTTCTATCCCTTTGCTTGCGGATATGAATGACGCAGAATGGGCGCTTATGCAACAAGGTATTCAAACATGTTTTCATTCTTAGACCACACCGCAACCCGTGTTACAGCTTTTGTCTTGGGCATGATTTTGGTTGTGCCTTGGCAAGTGCAAGGTCTGCTCACCCAAAGCCTATTCCTTTTCTTTGCAAGCCTGCTGCTTACCTTCGCCTTGATGCCATTGCTCATCGCTTTTGCCAAACATATTGATGCCTTAGATTATCCTGATGCGCGACGCGTTCATGCCATACCCACCCCGCGCATTGGTGGTTTGGCGGTTATCCTTGCCGTGAATATCACCTTGTTTTTTAATTTTGATTACTCCCTAGCGTTTAAGGGGGTTGTCATTTCCGCCTTGATTGTTGGTCTCATATCATTATGGGATGACATCAAAGAGCTATCTGCCAAAACCAAGCTCTTGGGGCAGTTTGTTGCGATTGCAGTGCTCATTTATTGTGATGTGGTCATTCAATTTGCACCCGATATTTGGTGGGGTGATTGGTTGGAATATGCGCTCACTGCATTCTGGATTATCGGCATCACCAATGCGTTTAACTTTCTTGATGGCATCAATGGCTTAGCCGCATCGCTGGCGGCAGCAACATGTTTTCTCATGGGCATGTTGGCTTGGCATACTGGGCAAGCTTACATGTTATTCTTATGCCTTGCCTTGGCTGGTGGTGCAGCAGGGTTTCTACCCGATAATGCGCGCTACAACAGCCAAGCCCGTTCTTTTTTAGGCGATGTTGGCAGCACTTATTTGGGCTGGGTGATGGCAGCGGTTGCCGTGATGGGTGATTGGTCAGGTGAAAGCACCATCAAAGCATATGCCGCGCCCCTGCTCATTTTCTCGGTAATGATTTTTGATATGATTTATACCACCATCTCTCGAATTGCGCGTGGTGATGTGCATAGTTTCAGAGAATGGATTGAATATGTAGGTAAAGACCATCTGCATCATCGCCTGATGGATTTGGGCTGCACCCAAGCCCAGTCGGTGATTATCATTGTTGGATTTTCCACACTGATGGGGCTTGCAGCCCTTGCTTTGGTGAAAAGCCCCATCATGTCGGTGTGGCTGCTGCTCGGACAAGCTTTGGTATTTTATGCCCTGTTAAGCTTTTTCATGCTGCGCGTGCGCAAAGAAAATAAACCATGATTTCTCGCTGGAAAGGCATTCTAAACACCTTGCCTGAGCAAACCCAGTTGATTGCTGTATCCAAATATACCCATGATGCGAATATTGAAACGCTGGCTCAAGCAGGACAAGTCGATTTCGGCGAATCCAAACCGCAAAACCTGCGTGATAGAGCGCAAAAGTTCCCTGATTTGCAATGGCACATGATTGGTCCTTTGCAAAAAAACAAAGCCAAATATGTGGGTAAATATGCCCATATGTGGCATTCATGCTGTGATATTGAAGCGGCACAAGCCGTTGCCAAGCATGTGGCAAGCGCGCCTTTGCCAACCTTGGTGCAGGTGAATATATCAGGGGAATCAAAGAAACAAGGCGTTCAGCCAGATGAGCTGCCCTTGTTTTTAGAGCAACTAAGCCATATAAAAGAGCTACAATTGACAGGATTGATGGGCATGGCGGCCAAAGATGGTGATGCCCATGTTGCCTTTAAGCTTTTGCATCGGTGTCGGGCTGATATATTACGCAACTACCCTGCGGCAACAGCATTGTGTATGGGTATGAGTAATGATTGGCGCATTGCAATTGAAGAAGGGGCAACCATGATTCGGATTGGCTCAGAAATTTTTGGTCAGACTTAGGATAAAATGAAAACAAAACGTATTACATTTATTGGTGGCGGCAACATGGCTGAAGCCTTGGTTTCAGGGCTTATTCAAGCTGGGCATGATGCTGCAAACATCACCATCACAGATGCCGATGCATCCAAGCTAGCCGCTTTGGTGGCAAGTTATGGTGTGACCACATCACAAGATAATAACGCAGCTATTACGCACGCGGACGTGATTGTGCTGGCAGTCAAACCACAAGTTATTGGCAACGTACTTGCAGATATTGGTGCAAATATTTCTCTTTCAACAACGGTAGTAAGCATTGCCGCTGGTGCAAGTGTACAAACGCTTAAAGAAGCAGCCAAACGTGATGATATTGCCATTGTGCGTGTGATGCCCAACACGCCAGCTATGTTGGGTGCTGGCATGTCTGTGCTATTTAGTGATGAACGCCAAACGCACAAAGATAATGCTGAATATATATTGGCAGCCTCTGGAGAAACTGCGTGGGTCGCTGATGAAAAAGAGCTTCATGCTGTCACCGCCCTTTCTGGCAGTGGGCCTGCTTATTTCTTTTTGCTCGCTGAAGCCATGCAAGCTGCAGGTGAATCACTCGGTTTATCCAAAGACTTGGCTGCCAAACTTGCCAATCAAACGGCACTGGGTGCAGGTCGAATGCTTGCTGAAAGTGGTCGCGATGCTGAAACACTTCGCCGCCAAGTCACCAGCCCTGGTGGCACGACCCAAGCAGCCTTAGACACCATGTATGAAGAAGAATTGCCCATCACTGTGCGTAAAGCCATTCAGGCTGCAGCGAAACGCTCCAGAGAATTAAGCTAATGTTTATCGTCGGTTATTTATTGCAAGCAGTTTCAGCCGTGTTGGGTATTGCCCTCAATATTGCCATGATTATCATCATCGCCCGCGCCATTTTATCATGGGTTTCACCCGACCCATACAACCCTATCGTGCGCATCATCAACCAGCTTTCCGAGCCTATCTTGTTCCCCATCCGCCGCCGCGTGCCTTATATGGGCGGCATTGATTGGTCACCCATCATTGCTTTAATGATTATCTATTTCTTGGATATTTTCTTGGTGCAAACACTTAGCCGACTAGGTGCAAGTTTCCTTTAGTTTCTGGAACCCTTCTTTGCCGTTTGTCATATCAAGTACAGCCGAAACACCTCTCTAGTTCATCTTTTGTTCAACACCTTGACCCCCCCCCTCCCGCAGATATAGGTTTCACCGCCTAATAAGGGGAGAAAACATGAAAAATACATTTATTCGCACGGCAGCTCTTGCTGCAACATTATCATTATTAACTGCTTGTGGTGCAGACAGCACATCTACGCCTACAAGCACACCACCTGCTACAACCATTAAGGTGACAGATATGTCGGGGGGTCAAACAGACATTACAGGTGTGTGGGTAACTCGGTGTTTCGCAAATCCTGCTGGCGACTTCCATTATCTTGAAGAATTTAGCGGAACGAATACTTATTTATTAACTGAGAATACTTACACAACCACCGATGGTAGCTGCGGCGGCACAGCAACAACTGCTGGAACGGTAACGGGAACATTCACACTTTCCACTGACGTGACAGCCACAGGCTGGATTGATGGATCAGGAGCATCCATTGCAGCGCCAACAGCACAAAATGGAACAAGTACACTGCCTGCAACACCAAGTGCAACAACTCTTTTGACTACAGTTACCACTGTTTCAGGTACATTTGCCATGCCAGCTAACAATCCAGTGAGTATTAGGCGTGCTGTTGATGTCACCAATCCAGCCAACATCGCCCTTTATGATATTTATGATGATGGCGTGAATGGTTTGGTCGCTGATATATCACTCAAAGCTACAAAACAATAAGTCTTAAACACACGCCAGTATAAAGCTGGCGTGTGTTTATTTTACATTACCCTTTTCAAATACCACACGCCCATCTTTGAGTGTATATAACACTTGTCCTGTCATGGTTCTGCCATGCCAAGGGGTGTTGCGTCCTTTAGAAAACAGCTTTTCACGATCCAATACCCATGTTTTTCTGGCATCAAAAATACAAATATCGGCAGCATTGCCTGACGATAATTTTCCCTCTGGCAAATCTAATAGTTGTGCAGGGTTAGCTGTCATTGTAGCAATCAAATCCGACATGGACAACACCCCTGCCCGCTCCAAATCCAGCGAAATTGGCAGCATGGTTTCCAAGCCCACAATACCAAATGCAGCGCAGGATAAACCGCAGCGTTTGTCATCTTCATGATGTGGTGCATGGTCGGTTGCAATCACTTCAATCGTGCCGTCTCTTAGCCCTTCAATCACTGCCAACCTATCTTCTTCCGTGCGCAGCGGCGGGCTCATCTTGGCATCGGCATTGAAATTGAGCACTTCATTTTCGGTCAACGCAAAATGATGGGGTGCAGCTTCTGTGGTGACCTTCAAACCTTCTTTTTGCGCCAATCGCACTTGTTCTACCGCGCCTTTGGATGAAATATGTGCCACATGGTAACGCGCGTCGGCACGGCGAGTCAGCATAATATCCCGTGCAATCATGCTATCTTCGCCTTCAACTGGCATTCCTTGCACACCAAGCTGGGTCGATACCCATCCCTCATTGACCGAGCCGCCTTCAGTGAGCTGTTTTTCTTCCGCATGTTGAATAATCAAATAACCAAAACTGGATGAATACTCCAACGCTTTACGCATCACACCAGCATGCCAAATCGGCTTGCCATCATCAGAAAATGCCACAGCGCCTGAGCGAGAAAGTTCACGCATTTCAGTCAGTTCCGTGCCTTTAAGGTTGCGCGTCACTGCACCAATAGGATGCAAGTTGCACAAACCAATTTCTTTAGCTTTAGCAATCACTTGCAACACAATGCCTGCATGATCAATGCATGGTTCAGTATTGGGCATGGTACAAATCGTGGTCACACCGCCTGCCACAGCCGCCTGCGAACCCGATTCAATATCTTCTTTCCACTCTTCACCCGGCTCTCTCAAATGCACATGCATATCAATCAGCCCAGGGCAAACAATCAAATCTTTGGCATCAATGGTTTGATTCGCCGCACCATCAAACTTACCAACCCCTGCCACTTTTCCATTTTCAATCCACACATCGCAGACTTCATCAATGTTGTTTGCAGGGTCAATGACGCGACCGTTTGTAATCAGAATATCTGTCAT
>DQSL01000100.1 GCA_015663235.1 Mariprofundaceae bacterium | reverse complement strand
TTAATGAACCGTTTGGTGACCACAACCAAATCATCAAGAGGCAAAAGAAGGCTGGTGCGAAGCTGGACGACAACCTCTTCCTCAGCTGGGCTGAGGGTTGTTTGTAGCCTATGTGGGCGGTGTGACTTATCTTCAACAGTATCCCTGTTTTTCCACTTGGATGCAGTCACTTTCGTAACATTATATTTTCGTGCCAAGGCAGTCACACCAAGTGAAGATTTCTGCATCTCTAAACGAATGGCGGGGGTAGTTCGTGCATTACTATGAATATGGTGGCTCATATCTTTTCTCCTTGCGCTAAATAAACCGCGACACCTGACTTCAAAGCAGTAAATGCGCGGAACATGACAGAAAACGAATTCCGTTGGTTTAGAGACTTTTTAGAACGAAAAAGCGGCATTATGATAAATGTTGATAAAAAGTACCTTGTTCAATCGCGTTTAAAACCCTTATTGCGTGCGCATGGTATTCCTACTTTGGACGATTTGGTTGTGCGTATTCAAAGGCAAGAGTCATCATCGCTTGCTGAAGAAGCCGTGGATGCGATGACCACCAATGAGACGCTGTTTTTCCGTGACCAATACCCTTATGAAGCTTTGGAAACATTAATTTTTCCTGAATTAATACATGGCGCAAACAGGCATAAAACGATTAAAATTTGGTCGGCTGCGGCATCGCGTGGGCAAGAAGCATATTCGATTGCTATTGCCGCAAGTGAGTCGATTCCTCAAGCACAAAATCATGTTAAAATTATAGGCACAGATTTATCAAGTGAAGCGATTGCTTATGCAAAAAAGGCATTTATTCGCAAATGGAAGTACAGCGTGGGATGCCAGTGACGCGATTGGTACGCTTTTTTGACCAAGATGAGAAAGGAAAAACATGGTCTATCTCGCCAGAAATTAAGAGTATGGTACAGTTTCAAAGCGGTAATTTAACCGACGATAGAGCCACGCAAGCGGTGCGAATTCACGGGGCATTTGATATTGTATTTCTGCGTAATGTGTTGATTTACTTTAGTGTTGATGAGCGCAAACGCGTGGTTGATAGAATTGCTAAGATGATGAATAAAGGCGGTTATTTGATAACAGGTGCGGCGGAAATGCCTTCAGGTAATACATCCCGCTGGGAGCATATGTTATTCAAAGGCAAACGACTGTGGAAGTTAGTCTGATTCGCTGGTCGTGGATTCGGGCAGCAGGCTGTTGATGTAATCATTGGCGCTGAATGGCATCAAGTCTCCCAATGTTTCGCCCACGCCAATATAACGCACAGGCAGCTTAAATTTATCACATAATTGCAGCACCACGCCGCCTTTGCCAGTGCCATCAAGCTTGGTCACCACCAAACCTGTGGTGTAGATAATTTCACGGAACTTTTCAACTTGAGCCACTGCATTTTGCCCTGTGCCACCATCGACGACATGCCACACTTCATGTGGGCAGCCAGCCAAAGCCTTGCCCATCACGCGGTATACTTTAGCTAGTTCATTCATCAAACTGGTGTCGGTTTGCACACGACCTGCGGTGTCGATGATAATCACATCATAATCTTTGGCGATGCCGCGGGAGATGGTGTCGAAAGCAACCGATGCAGGGTCTGAGCCTTCAGCCTGTTTCACAATATCTGCGCCAGCGCGCTCTACCCACACTGCCAATTGTTCCACAGCCGCAGCGCGAAAAGTATCGGCTGCACCCACCAAAACTTTTTTGCCTTCAGCCGCATACATATGCGCCAACTTGCCAATGGTGGTGGTTTTGCCTGTGCCGTTGACTCCAGCCACAAGCAAGACAAAGGGTTTGGCTTGTTTGATGGGCGTTTGGATGTTTAAAGTTTGTTGCATAGCATCTTTGAGGCTTTGCATGGGTTGTTTGGATTTCTTGGCTTTTTCAATCAAACCCATGGCAAGTGGCGCGCCGCAGTCTGCCATAATCAAAGCATCTTCAATATCTTGCCACTCAGCTTCACTCATCTTTTCCGTGCTTTGCCCAGGAAACATGCTTGCCAAACCTTCACGGCTTTTACTTAAACCTTTGCTAAGACGACTAAAAAATGACATAAAACCCACCCTGAGAATTGAAAGCGCATGATTGTGATTTGCGCCACATTTTGCAAGTTTAATCATTATCTTTAGGTTGCAGCGATGCTTTCAACAATAGATTTTAAACTTGCTGTGATTGATTTGGATAACACGCTCTATGCTGCGGATAACGGTGTATTTGCGCGCATGGATGAGAAAATGATTGCCTACATTCAGCGCGAGCTTGGGGTAGGGCGAGAGCAAGCCAATGTATTGCGAGTGAAATATTGGAAACAATATGGTTCAACGCTCAAAGGTTTGATGCAACATCACGGGCATGAAGCTGAGCCTTTTTTATTTGAAGCCCATGATGTGGATGCACATGAGCTGTTATCAGCGCATGATGAGCTGCGGGATGTGTTGCAAGCGATTCCACAACGCAAAGTGATTCATACCAACGGTACGGTTGAACATGCCGAAACGATTTTGAAAGCATTGGACATTCGCGATTGTTTTGCAGTGATTTATGATATTCGGTTTAATCAATACACGCCCAAACCATGCGTGGATACGCTTTATCAATTGTGTGAAGTCGAAGGGGTGCAGCCGCAAGATGTGGTGGTGATTGATGATATGCAAGATAATTTGGCAGTGGCGAAACAAGCGGGTGCAAAAACAGTTTGGATTCATGCCGATGCACATCAGCAAAAACATGGTTGGGATATTGCAGCAGAATCATTTGTTGATTTGTTGGTGAGGTAGTTAGTAGACGCTTTGGCACAGACTGACAAAGCATAGGTGTCATTGCGGGCTTGACCCGCAATCTAAGTAAACATGGTTGCTATGGATGCCGTATTAAGTACGGCATGACAGTTATTTTATCTGTGGCTAAGTTTTCTTCGTGGCGTTAGCCACCGACTAAATTTGATTTAATCCTGCGCCAAACCAAACGCTTCATGTAATGAGCGCACTGCAAGTTCTACATATTTCTCTTCCAAAACAACCGTCACTTTGATTTCACTGGTCGTAATCATTTGAATATTGATACTTTCTTGAGCGAGTACATCAAACATTTTCTTGGCAACACCTGTGTGCGAACGCATACCCACACCAATGATAGAGACTTTCGCTACCGTGTTATCACCCAACACTTCACGCGCTTTCATTTTATCGCATAGTGTTTGCAGCAAGGTCATGGTTGCATCGTAGTCATTGCGCGGCACGGTAAACGTTAAATCCGTTTGTCCATCTTCGGAAACATTTTGTACAATCACATCCACATTAATGTCCGCTTCAGCCACAGGGCCAAACACGGCTGCTGCAATACCTGGTTGGTCGGGGATGCCTTTGATGGTGACTTTGGCTTCATCACGGTTGTATGCCACACCTGAAATTTCTGCACGTTCCATGTCTGAATCCTCTCTTCTTACCCGTGTTCCTTCCACCAAATCAAAGCTTGAGCGCAAATGAATGGGCATATTGTAGCGCATACCCAATTCCACGCTTCGGGTTTGTAATACTTTCGCACCCAATGATGCAAATTCCAACATTTCTTCATAACTGATGCTGTCCATCTTACGGGCATTGGGTTCAATGCGTGGGTCGGTGGTGTAAATGCCATCCACATCGGTATAAATATCGCAAGAATCGGCTTTGACGGCAATGGCGAGTGCCACCGCAGAAGTATCCGATCCTCCGCGCCCTAGTGTGGTGGTATTACCATTGGCATCTACGCCTTGGAAACCTGTCACCACAGGCACACGACCTTGTTCCATGTGTTTGATAAGGTGGTCGCTTTGCACATCTTTGATGCGCGCTTTGCTGTGACTACCTTCGGTTTTAAAGCCTGCTTGTGCGCCGCTGAATGAATATGCAGTCACACCCAATTTATTGAGTTCAATAGCAAGCAATGCCGCAGTCACTTGTTCGCCAGTTGCCACCAAAGCATCCACTTCGCGCATGGGTGGGTTATCATTCATGCTGTTGGCGAGGTGCAACAAACGGTTGGTTTCACCACTCATGGCAGAGACGACAACTGCCACTTCATTGCCGTTGTCCAGTTCAGCTTTAACGATTTTAGCAGTGGCTTGAATGCGCTCCACAGACCCCACCGAAGTGCCGCCATACTTTTGTACAATACGCATCTTAATTCCCACCCAAAGGCACAGTTGCAATGCCAACTTTACCCATACCAAGCTCTCGAACTGTGTCTAACACGAAAACAACACGTTTATGTTTGGCATCGGCATCAGCACGAAGCACCACTCGCA
Source organism: Mariprofundaceae bacterium (assembly GCA_015663235.1). Taxonomy (GTDB): domain Bacteria; phylum Pseudomonadota; class Zetaproteobacteria; order Mariprofundales; family Mariprofundaceae; genus Ghiorsea. The sequence continues at coordinate 11,914 of DQSL01000100.1, read as the reverse complement.
TATTGGGGTCGCCTTTGCTGATATTGAGAATGCGGCGGCGCAATTCACCATCAGTCACAGGTTCATCTTGCACAAACAACTGACCTTTATTGTTGATGCTCACTGTGACCTGCTCAATGTCTTTATTGGCAGCTTGGGCTGTGCTTTGCGGTAAGTCCAGCTTGATGCTGTTGTTGGCAGTGAAACTTGTGCTGACCATGAAAAAGATAAGCATAAGAAATACTACATCAATCATGGGTGTTAAGTCCACCAGCAAGTCGCCGCGTTTATGGCGGGGGCGAAGATTCATCCACGTTCACCTTTAAGCAAGTCCACGAAATATAATGCATGTTGCTCAATATCAATCACATATTGGTTCACTTTGGCCTCAAAATAGCGGTAAGCCACCAGCGTTGGAATCGCAATTGCCATACCCGCTGCGGTGGTGTTCAGCGCTTTGGAAATACCTGCTGCCAATACATCAGCTTTACCCACACCTTCCACGGAAATCACTTGAAACACTTCAATCATGCCAATCACTGTTCCCAAAAGCCCTAGGAGGGGAGAAATAGCCGCAATCAATGCCAACACACCCACAAAACGTTCCAAGTGTGCCACTTCTTGCCTGCCCACTTCTTCCAAGATTTCTTTCATGATGCTGCGTTTTACACCGCGATTTTTTAATGCCACCCAAAGGATGCGGCTCATGGCGGTGTTATTGTTTTTACAAGTTTCCAAGGCTTCTTCCACGCGGCCTTCGCGCACATCATTTTCAATAGCAGCCACTTCATTTAAGGGAATCACAGCCGAGGCGCGTAAGCTCCAAAAGCGTTCAAAGATAATGGTTAAAGATACCAAAGATGTTGCAATCAAGATATACATCACGATGCCACCTTGAGAAATAAATTCGTACATGAATACAACCGCCTTTGTGCAATAAATGAATAAAACTTTGCGCAAGTATAGGCAGGCTTTACCCCGCTGCAATCGCAAAGTTAATGAAATATGTGAAAGCGTGGTTATGCTTAGGCTCAAACAGATGATTGACGGAGTTTTACATCATGATTGATAAAGACTTATTTGCGATTTTGGTTTGCCCCAAATGTAAGGGAAATGTGGGTTATAATCAGGATAAATCAGGTTTAACGTGTAAACCTTGCAAGTTGGAATACCCGATTCGTGATGATATTCCTGTGATGTTGATTGATGAGGCGAAAACCCTCGCAAACTGATGGTTGATGCTCCTATCAAAGCACCATTGTGGGTGCGGGCGTTGTTTGGCGGGCTTGCCAAAGTGCCTATGCCTATCATGCATGTGTTGGGTGATGGCTTGGGTTGGCTGTATTATATGTTGGATAAACGCCACAGAAGTATTGCTTTAAGAAACCTTGCCCGTGTGTTTCCTGAAAAGCCAAAAAAAGAACGCAAAAAGATTGCTAAAAAAGCATTTAAACAAATGGGCCGCACGCTCATGGAAATACCATATGTGTTTTCAGCCAGTGCAGATGATTTGCAGCAATATGTGACGATTGAAGGCAAAGAAGTATTAACCAACGCACTTGCCAAACAAAAGGGTGTGTTTCTTTTGGCATCCCATTTTAGCAACTGGGAATTGATGGGTTTGCTGCCAGCCATGATGGGTTATCAAACCTCCATGATTTACCGCCAACTTAACCAAAAACCATTGGATACCTATACGCTTGCTTCGCGTTCACGTTTTGGCACACAGCTTTATTCTCGAAACACAGGTGTACGCTGGCTGCTCAAAGCCCTCAAAAATAACCATTGCATTGTCTCCGCCCTCGACCAACACATGGGTGCAGGCAACGGCATCAAAGTGCCATTCTTAGGTCATATCGCCAGCACCAGCCACTTGCCAGCCCCCTTTGTCGCCAAAGGTGTGCCTATGATTGGTATGGCTTTGGTAAGACAAGGGAACGACTTTGATTTCACATTAAAATTTTGGGATGTGCCTTGCCCAGAGCTTACCGATGATAAAGCCACCAATGAAATATTAATTATGACTGCGGCGTGTAAAAGTTTTGATGATGTGATAAAGAGTAATCCAGAGCAGTGGTTGTGGATGCATCGGAGATGGCGAGCAGTAGAAACAGATGAGAAGTTGACGCAAGTTGTTCACGGTGCGCCGTAGAGGGGATAGCAACCCAAAACCCCAACTTCGTCGTTATTTCAGCTCGGAAATAGCGCTGCTACGCCCTTCGCTTTATGCCTAGAATTTGAATGTTTTGAATTGCTATATTAGTAGGGGCTTGCCATGAGCCACTGCGCAGCAGTGGCTAACGACCTGCATGAGGGGCAGAGCGAAGCGATGTCCCTCTCCATGCTTTTGTTATGCGTATCATCCACAGATTAGCGAGCACGCTCAAGTACTCTTTGCATATCTGCAAGGCTAAACACCTCTGAAAGCTTTTCATCTACAAACTCATCAGTTTGCTCATATGCTTCATGCGAAGATCCTCGAATTGCCCTAACAAGCCCATTTGGGAAGGTTACTTGGTAGTTAGGGCTTATCCCTTCTCCAGTTATTCCAAACCTTACTGTAGACTCTTCTCTTCCACGCATATGGTTAACAACGTTACGAATAAAAACACTGCCTAAACCCGATAAATTATTTTCATCCCATTCAACCATTAGCTTCTTCTCCTTTTGCCTTAAAGCGCATAACTTGAAATTCCATCTATTACGCTCCCTTATACGCCCAAAAATTCTCTGCTATTGGATGTTAAAGCCCAAACAGGGAAAGGTATGGTATTTGCGTATTTATGGCTGATAGTTTGTCGTTTGTTGGCTTGGGTGTCAACGTGACAAAGTTATATTTAGGTTCGTCAGATGGTAAATATAGATAACCTGCTTTTACTGTTGAGAGATTGACGATAATACTTCATGCTTGGTTTTATGTTTAAACAAGCGCAAACAACCTTAACCATTCATGCCCAAGGGCGGGGATTTACCAATTTCACCCGAGAGCTGCAAAGCTGGGTAGCAGCGCAGGGCATTCAAACAGGTGTTGTTACTTTATTTGTGCAACATACCAGTTGTTCGCTGATTATTCAGGAAAATGCTGACCCTGATGTGCTCACTGATATGGAAACCTTTATGAATGATTTGGTGCAAGATGGTCATCCTGATTTTTTGCATAGGGATGAGGGCGATGATGATATGTCCGCGCATATTCGAATGGCGTTGACGAATGTATCCTTAAATATCCCTGTGATACATGGCAAAGCGGCTTTGGGCATTTGGCAGGCTGTGTACCTTTATGAACATCGCTATATGCCGATGCGTAGGCAGGTGTTGTTGCACATCGTTGGCGAATAAAGGGCTGTGGGGGAATGATGAATTTTAAAATATTAAAGAAAGAGACGCTTTATCAGGGCTTTTTTAAGTATGAAGGCTTTCAGGTGAAGCATGATACCTTTAAGGGCGGCTCGTTGACTATTGATAGGGAACTGCTGGAGCGCGGTGATGCGGTTGCCATAATATTGTATGACAAACATTACGATGAAGTGTTGCTCATTGAGCAGTTTCGGATTGCGCCTGCGGTGCGCGAAGAAAATGCGTGGATGTTGGAAGTGGTGGCTGGCATGTTGGCTGAAGGCGAAGATAAGGTGGAATGCGCGATTCGTGAATCCATTGAAGAAGCAGGTTATGCGCCATCAAATGTGCAATATTTGGGTAAAACCTACGCATCACCCGGCGGCACATCGGAATGTTTGTATATGTATCTCGGTTTTGTGGATAAGGATAAACCTGTGGCTGAAGGTGGTGGTTTGGATGAAGAGCATGAAGACATTCGTAGCTTTTGGGTGTCGCGTGAGGAAGCTGTGAAGATGGCACAAGATGGACGCATCAATTCAAGTGTTCCTATGCTGACGGTGATGTTGGCATTTGGCACAAAAGGAATCATTGCATGAAAAAGATACTGCAAAAGATTGAAGCTAATATCGGGCTGGTGATTCAGCATGAAAACCATGCCATTCGCTGGCTTGTGGCAAGCTTTGCCGCAGGTGGGCATGTGTTGCTTGAAGATTTGCCAGGCACAGGCAAAACAACGCTTGCCAAAGCTTTAGCCAAATCCGTGTCGGCAGACTTTAAACGCATTCAATTTACACCCGATTTGATGCCCAGCGATATTGTGGGGGTCTCCATTTACAAACAACAAAACCAAGACTTTGAATTTCGCGCTGGCCCTGTATTTACCAATATCTTGCTTGCCGATGAAATCAATCGCGCCAGCCCACGCACCCAGTCGGCATTGCTCGAAGCGATGAGTGAACATCAAGTGAGCGTGGAAGGGGAAACGCGGAAGTTAGAACTACCATTTTTTGTGGTCGCCACGCAAAACCCGATTGAATTTCATGGTACTTACCCCTTGCCTGAGGCGCAACTTGATAGGTTTATGATGTCCTTTGCTTTGGGTTATGTGTCCAAAGCGCAAGAAATAGATATGTTGGATAAACAAGCCAAACATCCGCTAGAAAAATTACAGGCAGTGGTTGGTCTTGATGAGGTTTTGCAGGTGCAACAAGCGGTGTCTGATGTGTTTGTCAGCAATGCGATGAAAGCGTATATCGTGGATATTGTGCAGGCCACACGCAACCAAGAAGGGGTGAAGCTTGGCGCAAGTCCGCGAGCTTCATTGGGTTTGAAGCAGGTGTCCCAAGCTTTGGCATTGATGGACGGTATGGATTTTGTTTTGCCTGAACATGTGCAAGAAGCAGCACAACCTGTGATTGCACATCGCTTGGTGCTTGAGCCGCAAATGCAATATGCAGGGCAAACAGCAGCAAATATTGTCAGTGATATCATGAGGCAAACCAACATCCCGACATGACTTCCAAACTCAAGGCATGGCATCAGGCATTTTTGCTGCGGTATAGTGCGTGGTTATTGCAAGGTTTGCAGCGCATTACATTTTGGAATGATAAAATTCAACAGCGTCTTTCAGCTTGGGGTTTGGCAGTGACTGCTGCTTTGGTATTGACGCTGGTGTTTGGTGCAAACATCAAATTATCTTCAATATATCAGTTGTTTTCCCTTCTTTTGACATTGTTTGTCGTGGCATTGCTGGTGGTGTGGCTTAAAAGCTTTGGCAAACATCAGCAACGGCTCAATGTTCGCCGTGAAGTACCTAAGTTTGCCACGGTTGGCATCAACACCACATATTATATGCACCTAGAGAATCCATATCAAAAAGATGTGGCTGTGTTCAATATCAGTGAGCGTTTAACCACGCCGAAGATAAACCTCAATCAGTTTTTGAATGCCAAAGAACCCGATGAAGAAAAGCGTAATTGGTATGATAGGCATACGGGATATTACCGATTTGTATGGCTGAAAACGTGGTTGCAAGGTGCAGTGTTTTCTAGCCAAAAAGTGGCTGGCTTAGAAGCGGGAAAACAGCGGCAGTGTATGATGCAATTTATTCCATTGCGCCGAGGTTATATTCATTTGCCTATGTTGCGATTGCGTTTTGCCGAGCCGTTGGGTTTGGCGTATAACATAGAAGATATAACTATCAACGACAGTATTTTGGTGTTGCCCAAGGCTTATCAGTTGCCCAACCATGATGCTTGGGGTGGGCAGCGAAAGTTTCAACAGGGCGGGGTGGCGCAAGCTTCGCATGTGGGTGATTCTGAGGAGTTTAGCCATTTGCGCGAATACCGTGATGGTGATTCACTGCGCCATATCTTTTGGGCAAGCCTTGCCCGCTCGCAAACGCCGTTGGTCAAAAATTATCAAGATGAATGCTTTTCGCGTGCGGCATTGGTGTTGGATAATGATGTGGCTAGCGATAAACATATGTTGTTTGAAGAAGCTGTGTCGGTGGCAGCAGGTTTTGCCATGGCGGAACACAGCCAAGAGATGTTGTTGGACATGTTGTTTGTCGGCGAACATGACCATGCCGCACACACCTTGACGGGCAGAGCCATTGCACATCAAACACAAATGTTGGAAACATTGGCAGTGATAGAAGCTCAAGAAGGCAGCTTTTCAGGGTTAAGTGCAGCGGTTTTGCAGCAAGCAGAAAACATCAATGGTTGTGTATTGGTGTTCACCGCGTGGGATGATGAACGGCAAGCTTTGGTGCAAGCTTTGCGCGCTTTATCATTGCCTGTGGCAGTGTTGTTGATGCAAGAGCAAGGCGCAAAAACTGTGTTTGATGAAGTTGTGGTTTGTTTGCGTATGGGCAGCATTCAAGAAGGTTTGGATGCTTGGGTTGATAAGCGATGAAGCAGCATATGATGTTGTTTCTTCTTGTACTGCTTAGTCTGCTATTTTGGGGCTGGCAAACGGATATGTTGTGGTTGGGAGGTTTGCTTGCGTTCATTTTGGGCGGTGTTTACTTTAAGCGCAACACATACGACTTTGAAGCCACATCATTTCATCATATTGCCAACCTTTGTGCTTTGATTGTGGTGGTTATTTTTGCTTTGTATTGGTTGGATGAGCGCGCTTCCAAAGCTATTCTTCCCACAGTGCGTTTGCTGCCCTTGGCTTTATTGCCTTTGTTATTGATTCAATATTTGCACAAAACAAACACCATCCCCAGCAGCGCATTATTATTCTTTCAGCGCAACACCACGCCCTACAATTGGATTGATGTTTCCAGCTTGTTTGTGTTCACGTGTTTATTCAGTGCGGGTGCTGTTGTGCATCAAGGTTTGTTATATTTTGCGGGTGTGTCGGCAATATTACTCGCCCTATTGTTGGTGCAACAACAACACAAACAGGCAAAACTTGGCTTGTTATTGGTGGGCATGTTTTTGCTGGCAGAGGTTTTGGGGTTGGTCGTGATTTACGGGGCGCAGCAAGGGCAAAAACATTTGGAGAACAAGTTTCAAGCATGGTTGCTGACACATAATGATGGCAACAAAGCAAGCACGGCTATTGGTGAAGTGGGTCGCTTGAAAATGTCGGATGCGATTATTTTTCGCGTGAAAACGAATACATCTGCAGCGAATCCTATGTTGTTGCTTGAAGGCACATACCAACACTATCGTGGGCAAACCTGGTTTGGTGGGGCTTGGCAAGACAGAGCGGTACCGTTTGTGGATGAAACATGGCGATTGCGAGAAGCAGGGAAGGGGTTAAGTACGGTCAAAGTACAAGAGGAAATACAAGGCAAGTTGCGCATGTTTCAAAGCCTTGAACAGGATAAGCATACCCTTGTTTTGCCATCTGGCGCAACATTCATTCAAGGTCTTGATGTTGCCAGCCTCAAACAAACCCAAGGCGGTCGTTTTGAAGCGCGAGGTTTGCCTCCTTTTGTGGCTTATGATGTATATTACCAAGCCGAAACCATCTTTAGTGATGTGGTAAAAAGCAGCGATTTGGATATACCCAAACATGAAGCTGAGGCGGTTGCGCAATTCACCAAACAACATGACTTGTATCATATCAAACATGAGCAAGGTGCTGCCAAAGCGATTGAGGTTTTGCATCAAGTGTTTCTGCGTGATTTTATGTATGTCACTTGGTTGCAAGAAAGTAGGCAGCAACATCATAAGCCGCAAACCCCACTTGCAAGATTTCTGCTGACGCAAAAACAAGGGCATTGTGAATATTTTGCCACGGCAACTGTGTTGGTATTGCGTGAGTTGGGCATACCAGCGCGTTATGCCTTGGGCTACAATATGTCTGAGCGGAATGCGGGTCATGACTTGTTTGTGGTGCGCGGGCGTGATGCTCATGCTTGGGCAGTGGCGCAGGTTGATAGGCAATGGGTGAATGTGGACAACACACCACCCAACTGGTTTGTCATTGAGAATGGACAACAAAGCCAACTTCAAGGGCTTTGGGATTGGTTTTCAGATATTGGGTTTGTTTTTAAGAAGTGGCGCTATGATGATAGTGAGATAGATAAAACATGGTGGTTTGTGTTGTTGCTGGTGTTGTTTGTTTATCTTGCTGTTCGGGTGCTGCGGCGGGTGAATGCACAAAGCATTGAAACATCAGAAGAGAAGCAAGTCGATGAAGATTGGCTTCGCCTTGAACATAGGCTTGCCGATGTTGGGCTGGGGCGCAAGACAGGGGAAACAGTTGGTTTGTGGTTGCAGCGCATTGAACATGGTCGATGGAAAACATTAGGTAACTTATTTAATCAACAACATTATGCGAATCATGGCTTGAGTGAAAAGCAGCGGCAGATGTGGGAGAAGGCATTGCAAGATATTGAAACCTTTTGCGACCAACTGAAGGCAGGGGCTTGAATTTTTAAAACAAGACCTTATATATTAGGATAAGATAATATATTAACAGGAGAATAGTGATGGCAACAGTAGATTTAACCGCAGAGAATTTTGAAGAAAAAGTAAATAATAGTGCGATTACGGTGATTGATTTTTGGGCTCCTTGGTGTGGGCCTTGTAAATCATTTGCACCCACTTACGAAGAAGTATCAAGTAACCATGAAGATGTTTTGTTTGCCAAAGTAAACACCGAAGATGAGCAAGCATTGGGTGCACAGTTTAATATTCGTTCCATCCCAACATTGATGGTAATTCGCGATAATATCGTGATTTTCTCGCAAGCTGGTGCGTTGGCAAAACCTGCATTGGAAGATTTGGTCACACAAATCAAAGATGTGAATATGGATGAAGTGCGTGCTGCCGTTGCCAAAGAGCAAGCTGAAAAATCATAAAGTACGCGAGATAAAGGACAATCCGCTATCAACAATGTTGGTGGCGGATTTTTTTGTGACGCGGCTCACAAATTTGTTGTTTAAAGACTTCTCTGCTAAACTTCAGCTATGAGTTGGGATAAAAGTTCAAAACCAAAACGATTGCGAAGAAAACATAAACGTATCATTATATTGGTGGCGCTTGTGGGTTCTATGAGTATCGTTGTAGTTACAGGTTTTTGGAACAACTTTATGCAGGAAGAACATACAGGTACGTTGATTAAAATAGCCGACAGTATGCTCAACGATGAAGAAAAGAGAACGGTTTGGGGTAGTATGAATGATGACGGTAAAGCTGTTATTCTCAAACATGCACCTGATGCAAAATAACTAATCTACTTCTTCAGCAAGTGGTCGCCAGAATCTGAGCATAGGTTCAGGCACTTGTTCCAAGTTTTCAAGAATAGGGCTGGCACACCACTGGCGAATCAAATCAGCATCCAAGGCTGGGTCAATCAAACGAAATCCTGCTTCACCACTTTGGCGTGTACCCACCGCATCACCTGCACCACGATGTTGTAAATCCGATTCTGCAAGCCGCAAACCATCATGGCATGTAGTCATCAGCTTCAACCTACTTTGTGCTGTTTCAGTGGCGATTTTACTGGGTATGAGCATACAATAACTTTGTAAGTCTGACCTGCCCACGCGCCCTCGAAGTTGATGCAGTTGGGCTAAGCCATACATATCGGCATGTTCAATTACCATCACCCGCGCTTGTGGCACATTCACACCCACTTCAACCACAGTAGTGGAGACAATCAGCTTGCAGCTGCCATCAGCAAAAGCATTGAGTGCAGCTTGTTTATCTTTGGCTTTCATTTTGCCGTGCAAACCCAGTACATTCTCTTGCGGAAAGCGTTGTTTTAAAGTCTCCAAACGTTCATTCACGCTAACCATATCATCATCTTCATCAATGCGCGGCACAATCCAATAAACTCTGCCATCTTGGGCAAGCATACGCTGCACAGCATTAGCAAGCGCAGGTATTTTATCTGCTGCAATCACCCGTGTTTCAATGGTTTTCCGCCCCTTGGGTAAGCCCTGCATGATGCTTAAATGCATATCGCCATACAGTGCGAGTGCCAGCGAGCGGGGAATGGGTGTGGCGGTCATGGCAAGTAAGTGGACGGCTTGTTTCGTATTCTTCTCTGATAATGCCCAACGCTGTTGTACGCCAAAACGATGCTGCTCATCAATCATGGCAAGCCCAAGGTCAGCAAACACCACATCAGGGGTGAGTAGGGCATGTGTACCTACCAACACATGAATATCACCTGCTGCCAAGGCTTTGAGCATGGTGTTACGTTCGCGTTTTTTGCTGCTGCCAGTGAGTAGGGCAACCACAATGCCGTGTGGCTCCAATAATTCGCGCAGGGTGATAGCATGTTGCTGTGCCAATACTTCGGTGGGAGCCATGATAGCGCTTTGCCTGCCGTGTGCTGCAAGGCGCACCATGCCTAAGGCTGCAATCCAAGTTTTTCCCGCGCCAACATCACCTTGCAATAAGCGGTGCATACGTTTTCCTGATGCCAAGTCATCGCCAATTTCTTGCCAAACATGTTTTTGCCCATCGGTGAGTTCATAGGGCAAAGCCGTGATAAATAGTTGTTCTTTTTCCGTTGTAGCCATTGGTTTGGTTAACACTTCAGCTTGTTTTCGCTGGTTTTGCATAAGCTGCAAATACACCAGTAATTCTTCAAGTTGTAGGCGTGTTAAAGCTTGCTGCATGGTTTCTGAGTCGGGCGCAAAATGTTCGTTGTTGTGTAGCAGGCTCAAAGCTTGGACAAGGGTGGGGAAGTCAGCCAAATGTTTATCCAACGGGCTTTGTGCTTGTTTGGCGAGCATTTGCACGGCTTTTTTTATCCACCCGCCCACTTTTTTGCCGTTAAATCCTGCCAGTGATGCATACTTAGCCACCCAACCTGCTTGAAAGCGGTCAACGGGCAACCAATCAGGGTGGGTCATTTGATATTTGCTTCCCCATTTGTCGGCTTTACCACGCACCGTAATACTTTGCCCTTCCTGCAATCTTGCATCACTCATCATATATTTGGCATGGAAAAAGGATAATTGAATGCTTGCGCCCGTGACATCACTAAGCGTGATATGCACAGTGGCTTTACGCCCAAAGCCATGGCTTCTCCGACTTTGAATTTCGCCCTGAATACGTACCTCGTTACCAGAAACTATATCTTTGATGGGCGTGATGATGCGGTCATCAACCCACGATTTTGGTAGGTGGAACAATAATGAACCTAATGTATTGTAGCCTAAGCGTTGCAACTTTTTCGCCGCCACAGGACCAATGCCATCAACACGTTCAATGGGCAGGTCAAAACTTGGGTAAATTTCTATGGGCATGGGTTTATATTAGCGGGGAGAAAGCAAACTTCCAAGTCTAACTTGTTGCTATACCGAGTGTAGTGGTTTCGTCATTGCGGGCTTGACCCGCACCCCATTCATCAGTCAACTGGATTCCGCATCAAGTGCGGAATGACGGCTTGTTTATTGAGAAAGATTTTTTTTACTAAGTTTTAAATTAATGTTTGCCAAAACCATTTTTGCACCTCAGCGTTGTTTTTTACGTTGATAACGTAGGCGTGTGGCTGGATGTAGAATATGCAGGTATATCCAAAAGACGACAGCATCAAATAAGAAATAAAACACGGCAATGCCGCTGGGTGGGTTGCCGCTGGGTAGCCAATCGAACATGCCAAATGCTGTTCCAGGCCAATACCAGCAACCTGTGGCTGTGCCAATCAATTCAATATAACAGACAACAACAAACATAATTAGGAAAAATGAGCGTGATTTTTTGGTGAAGAATAAGATGAGTATGAATGTTACCGCTGCGATAAAGCCATAGACATCATTTGCCCAAAACAACCAAAAAATACTGAATGCGATGGCGATAAAAAGTAGTCCACGCTGAGCTTGTTTGGCATATGTTTGCATACAAAGTTTTTTGGAAATTTTCAGTGTCCATGCAAAAATAAGACCGTGGGCAAAAGCCAACCAAAGCGGGATATTATCGAAGCGGTAGTGGTACATGCCCAATACTTTGGAAAAAAGAAACTCGCCTGTAAGCCCAATGATGATACCGATGAGTAACACATTGCGCACCCGTTGTGTACCATTGCGGTAGGCACGAATAAAAGCGAGAAAGACTAAAAACGTTGCAACCCATTGCCCATTACCGACAAGCGCATCGCCATGTTCGCTGTCGAG
>DQSL01000061.1 GCA_015663235.1 Mariprofundaceae bacterium | reverse complement strand
AGAAGATTTATTGGCAGTTCACGATGTAGGCATTGAAGTGGCAGCATCTTTATTGCACTTTTTTGCCGAGCCGCATAATCAAGATGTGTTGCAAGCGATGTTCGCCAGTGGTGTGCAAGTGTTGGATGATGAAACACCTGAGGTAGACAGCAATCACCCGCTAGCAGGAAAAACTGTGGTTATTACGGGTTCTTTTTCAAATATTAAGCGCAATCAGGCTAAAATATTATTGCAGCAGTTGGGTGTAAAAGTGGCAAGTGCGGTCTCGAAGAATACAGATATATTGATTGCAGGCGAGAAAGCAGGTTCTAAATTGAAAAAAGCAGAAGAGTTGGGTGTTGAGGTTGTGGATGAAGCGCAGCTTTTAGCGTGGTTATCTTAAACGCTGCAATTTAGGCAATAAAAAAGGCTTCCGAAGAAGCCCTTAGAAATAAATAAACGTATTTAATTAAGCTTTTATTGCTTTGATTCTTGCGTTGATGCGAGAAATGCGACGTGATGCTTGCTTCTTGTGTAGGTTGTTTTTACGACCTGCACGTGCAATTAAAGATGTTGCAACACGCATTTCTGTGTTTGCAGTATCTTGGTCGCCAGCAGCGATGGCAGCATGTACACGTTTGATTGCAGAACGCATAGTTGATTTTTGTGCGCGGTTACGATCGCGTTTTACGATGTCTTGACGGGCGCGTTTGATTGATGAAACATGATTAGCCAATGTGATATTCTCCAAATAATACACAGCTCCTCAAGCGGTAAAGCGACAAGCCCTGTGTGAATTGAATGCGCACTATATGAATCAAATGCACGGTGTCAATAGAGCAGGAAACGTTTTAATATTGCGTTCATAATTTACTGGACAATTGCAATTCTAAGGTTAGAAATCCACCTTATGAAAAAAGTAATTATTGCACCCTCAATTTTATCGGCAGACTTTGCCAACTTAGAAAAAGAAATTAAAGCCATTGATGAAGGCGGCTGTGACTGGATTCACGTTGATGTCATGGATGGTACATTTGTGCCACCGATTACGATTGGCGATAATATCGTGAAAGCGATTCGTCCACATAGCAAAAAGGTGATGGATGTTCATTTGATGGTAGAACACCCTGAAACACAAGTGGAAGCCTTTGCCAAAGCTGGCGCAGATATGATTACCATTCATCAAGAAGCTTGCGTTCATTTGGAGCGTACACTGCAATTGATTCGCTCGTTGGGTTGTAAAGCTGGTGTGGCGCTTTGCCCATCAACACCTGTGCACACGCTTAAAAACGTATTGCATTGCACCGATTTGATTTTATTGATGAGCGTCAACCCTGGTTATGGCGGACAATCGTATATTCATGCAGTGACTGATAAAATTAAAGAAACACGTGGAATGTTGGATGCAGTTGGTTCTGATGCATACCTTCATGTTGATGGTGGTGTTAGCCCGAAAACGATTGAAGAAGTTTCAGGTGCTGGTGCAGATTGTTTCGTGGCGGGCTCGGCTGTATATAACACACCTGACTATGCTGCTGCGATTGCAGAGCTTCGCGGGCTCGCAGAAAAAGTTTAAAGCTTAACATGAATGAAGAGCGACAGGCATAAGTTTGTCTCTTTTTGTTTTGTTATATCAAAGGGAGGAAGGGAAAGTATGGCAGATCAAACAGATCATTCACGACGTAATTTTCTCTATGTTGCTGCAGGCGGGTTGGGTGCAGTGGCTGGAGTTGCAACAGCGATACCATTTTTAGGCAGTATGTTGCCAGCAGCAGATACACTTGCAGCAGCAACAACTGAATTTGATGTATCGACCGTAGTAGAAGGGCAATTGGTGGTAGTGGTATGGCAGGGAAAACCTGTTTTCATTACCCATCGTACCCCAGAGCTTTTGGCACAATTGGATGGTCACGATGACCAGCTCAAAGATGTTAACTCTGAAGCCATTGAAGCAGTTGGTGCTGAATGGATGGACACACCAGAAAAACGCAAAACGCGCTCCATCAAACCTGAATATTTAATTGCCGTTGCAAGTTGTACACATTTGGGTTGTATTCCTTTGTATAAACCTTCTGCAGGTCGTGCAGACTGGGGTGACTCCGTTCCATCAGATTGGGTCGGTGGTTGGCATTGTCCATGTCACGGCTCTTATTACGACTTATCGGCAAGGGTGGTGAATGGTTCACCAGCACCTCACAATTTACATCTTATGCCATACAAATATACCAGCGACACTGTCGTTTTAATCGGATAAGGGGAATAATATGTTAGATACAATTATGAAAACAAAATTATTCGCTTGGGTTGATAGGCGGACAGGCGCTGAAGCGATTATTAAATCGCAGCTTACAGAATATCCTGCACCTAAAAACCTTAACTGGATGTGGGTGTTTGGTGCGATTGCGATGTTGGTATTGGTATTGCAAATCGTAACAGGCATTTTCCTTGCCATGTACTATAAGCCAAGTGCAATGGAAACATTGGGTGGCTTCTCTGTCGCTTTTGATTCGGTTGAACGCATTATGCGTGATGTCAACTTTGGTTGGCTGATTCGCTATACACACGCTGTTGGTGCATCCATGTTCTTCCTTGTCGTTTATATTCATATGGGTCGCGGTATGTATTACGGTTCATACAAAGAGCCGCGTGAGTTGATTTGGATTATGGGTGT
>DQSL01000097.1 GCA_015663235.1 Mariprofundaceae bacterium | reverse complement strand
TGAAGACGTAACTGAACCAACCAAAGATGAAGCCATTGCACTGGATGATGTTACCGATGCAACAGCAGATGCAGACCTAAGTCTTGATGATTTGGATATGGACTTTGATTTGCCGGATTTGAATACTGATGATGATATCATGGCGGCAGCTGATGAAGTTACAGCAGAGTTGGACTTGGTTGATTTGGATATGGACTTTGATTTACCAGATTTGAATGCTGATGAAGCTGATGCACATCATCTTGATACAAGTTTAGAAAGTGATGACGACATCGAGTTGCTGGCTTTTGATGGTGAAAGTATTGATAGCTTAGACTCAGGTATGGATGACTTGGATATATCCACAACTACCATTGACCCAGTAAAATTTGATATGGCAGATAGCACTCAACCTGACGGAGGTGATGTGGATATATTTGCAGATTTGGATGCGGATTTATCAGAGCTGGAAATGCATGAAGAAAGTATTATTTCAGATGTTAGTGCGTTAAATGTTCATGCTGATACTGAAAGTAAAGATGTATTACTGGATGAATCAGAAGACCTTGATAAAACATTTATTCTTAATGATGTTGCGAAAAATAAAGCGATGTTAGAAGAGGGTTTCAAACAAGAAGAGCCAGCACACTTTTCCGACCTTGATGCCGCGCTAGAAGGTGCTTCATCTATGGATGATGACCCAATGGTGGATGCATTTGGCATAACGGAAGAGCTTGAAAATGTTCACACGGACAACCCAAATTCATTGGATACGATTGGTGCATCAGCGGAGTTAGATGAGCTTATGAAAGATTTGGATAACCTTTTGGATGAGGACAAAAATAAAACATAAACTTCAATGATTGTTCGCGGCTTACTTGTTGTTTCACTGCTGATTTGGTTAGTGACTCTTGATGATGTGTTTTCCACATTGCTTTTAAGTTTGTTATGTATTTTTGTTTTATGTTATCAAGGTTTTGGTTTTATAAACTTTAAACGTGCTTTTTATGCATTGGCATGGTTTGTCCTCCCTATTCTTGTATTACATGGTTTTTTTACACCAGGCACTATGGTGCAATACCCCTTTTATCTTCCGATGTCTGAAGAAGGTCTACTGCGAGGGTTATCTTTATCAGCACAAATTGGGGCAGTATTTTTTTCAGCCTTGGTCATTTCCCGCTTGTTTACGAAAGATGAGTGGTTATCATTTATTGATTGCACGGGTTATGGCGCAGCGATGAAACCGTTTATCTATTTAATAGCAGAGATTCGCTCGGAGATGATGAGTTTACTGGCTGAGCAAAAGAAAACTTGGTTAAACATGCAAAATCGTTGGCTGAAGCTGCCTTCATTATTGGTGTTAGTAATTCAACAAATGGTATATGTAGCTAAGAGTGAAGCTTCGCATTTATGGCATGATTGGGATGTTACTATGCTACCTACAAAACATGATGCAGTGCAATACTGGTCAAGCAAAGATGCCATGTATTTAATAGCTGTAACTTTAGGCTGGTTATCTTTTTGGATGGTATGATGATACAACAACGGTTGGCGATGGTGATTGAATTTAACGGTGCAAAGTTTCATGGCTGGCAACGTCAGGATAATGCATTTACGGTGCAAGAAGCTATGGAAGATGCAATGTTAAAGCTTGAAGGAAAAGATTCAGCGCCAAGTTTTGCTGCCGCAGGGCGTACGGATACTGGTGTTCACGCCACACATATGCTCATTCATGCAGACGTAAAGCAAGCGATGTGGGCAAAGTCGCCTCATGCTTATATCAAAGGGTTAAACTATCATTTAAGGGGTGCAGGTGTGCTTGTACATGGCATCAAAGCGGTGAGTGATGAATTTCATGCGCGCTTTGATTGTTTTGAGCGGCGTTATCAATACAAGATTTGGAATCGCTCAGTGAGTTCTGCTTTATATGGTCAACAAGCTTGGTGGGTATTTCAGCTTTTGGATGTGGATAAAATGAACCAAGCAGCAGCAATATTGGTGGGTAAACATGATTTTACCACGTTTCGTGCCGCTGGTTGTCAGGCGAATGCACCAGAGCGGAATTTGAAGGTGTTAGAAGTCAAACAAGAAGGTCATTTTTTCACCATTGATGTGGCGGCTGATGCTTTTTTATATCACATGGTGCGTAATATTGTGGGTTCATTGGTGGCTGTGGGTATTGGGCGGTGGCAACCTGAATATATGCAAGAGTTGTTAGATGGTAAAAATAGATGTGTGGCTGCACAAACTGCTCCCGCGCACGGCCTTTATTTTACAGATGCCATTTATCCAGACTTTTCTGCACAAGATATATCAGGGTTGGTGGGTTAAATGAAAGTTGTTGTTATAGGTGCTGGCATCATTGGTTTGCTCACGGCGTTGCGTTTAAAACAACAGGGTGTGGATGTTGTCATCCTCGAAAAAGGCAAGGTTGCTCAGGAGTCTTCTTGGGCAGGCGCAGGTATTTTATGCCCAATTCACCCTTGGCTTTATCCTGATAGTTTTACGGAGTTGGTGAATGCTAGCCTTGCTTTGTACCCTGATTTGCAAGCTGAATTAGAAAGCGAATCTGGGCATGGCATTCAACGCATTAAAAGTGGTTTGCTGATTCCTTGTTTTGTAGATGATAAAGCGAAACATCAAGAAGCGGCACAGCTTTGGTCGGATAAGTTTGGATGGGATATGCAGCGATTAACCGCTGTGCAAGCGGTAACCAAAGAACCTACACTTTCTCCTGATGTTCAAGAGGCATTGCTTTGGCAGGATGTGTATCAAGTTCGTAACCCTGATTTATTAAGTGCTGTGTTGTTTTACTTACACAAACTTGGGGTAGATGTGCTGGAGCAAAGCGAAGTCACGCAACTTATCGAAAATGGTCAAGGTCATGTGTGTGGCGTGGAAACAGTACAAGGGCGAACTTATGATGCCGATGCTGTGTTATTGGCGGCGGGAAGTTGGAGCGCAAAACTTGCTGAGCAAAGTGATTTTAAGTTGCCAGTGCAGCCTGTCAAAGGGCAAATTGTATTACTTAAAACAGAGCCAAACACGCTTAAACATATCGTGAAACATGATGATGCCTATTTTGTACCGCGCAGAGATGGTCGAATATTGATTGGTGCAACCATGGAGAATGTAGGATTTGAACGCAGCAACACTGCTGAAGCATTAAGTGCATTGTTGGCGGCAAGCAAAAGGCTTGTGCCAGGCTTAAAAGATGCACAAGTTGAGCAGCAATGGATGGGTTTTAGACCAGGTAGTCCTGATGGTTTGCCATTCCTTGGTGAAGTGCCATCCAAGAAAGGTTTGTGGGTTGCCACAGGGCATTATCGCAATGGTGTGGCCCTTGCGCCAATTACCGCCAAGGTGATGGCAGATTGGATATGTGGCGCGCAACCTAGCCTAAACATGGATGCTTTTGCCCCAAATAGACCGCTTCAAGAAAGCGCATCTGTTGGTTATCCGAAAGCGTAACCATAGCAAAGCTTGCCGTTGCCATATTTGGTAGCATAATTGAGCACACTTTATTGATGGATTAAGGATTATTTCATGCCACATTACCAAGGAATCATCGACCGTTACCGTGCGTTTTTACCAATCGCTAAGGATGATGCAGTCATTACACTTTATGAGGGCAATACGCCGCTTCATGAGTCGCTAAACCTGCGTAATGCCATCAATCCAGATCTTAATATTTTCCTTAAATTTGAAGGTTTGAACCCGACAGGTTCATTCAAAGACCGTGGCATGACCATGGCAGTCACCCAAGCTTACAATGCGGGTTCACGCAAAATCATTTGTGCCTCCACGGGCAACACTTCAGCCTCTGCGGCGGCTTATGCCGCTAATTCTGGCATGGAAGCGTATGTGTTAATTCCTGATGGAAAAATTGCTTTGGGCAAGATGAGCCAAGGTATGCGTTATGGTGCAAAAGTGATTCAAATCAAAGGCAACTTTGATGAAGCTTTACAAATCGTGCGCGATATTTCTGCGGACGGTTCAATTTCACTGGTCAACTCAGTGAACCCTTATCGTATTGAAGGGCAAAAAACAGCTGCATTTGAAATCATTGATGAGCTTGGTTTTGCACCTGATTTTCATGCACTTCCTGTGGGTAATGCAGGTAATATCACGGCATATTGGAAAGGTTATAAAGAATACAAAGAAAAACGTATTTCAAAAACATTACCCAAAATGCTTGGTTTCCAAGCCGCAGGTGCTGCTCCTATCGTCAACGGCGCACCTGTTGAAAATCCTGAAACCATTGCCACAGCCATTCGTATTGGTAAACCTGCATCATGGCAGCAAGCCGAAGATGCGCGCGATGAGTCAGGTGGTGTCATTGATGCCGTAACAGACAAAGAAATCCTGCAAGCTTATGATATGCTAGCAAGCCTTGAAGGTGTGTTCTGCGAACCTGCATCAGCAGCATCGGTGGCAGGTATTATCAAGCTCAACAATGCTGGTTACTTCAAAGCAGGTGATAAGATTGTTTGCACACTCACTGGCAACGGCTTGAAAGACCCTGACACAGCCATGAAAGGCATTGCAACTCCAATTACGATTGATGCCACAGAAGATGCTGTGCGTAGAGTGTTAGAAGCTTAATCGGTTGCTGGATGCGCTTTGTCGCAATATGGGTTGCTTTAGTTTTATTACCCAACTTGGCTTGGGCTGAAGAAGAACATTTTTTTAGTGCGCAATATGAGAATGATTTAATCACGCCGAATAATCAAGACAGGTATTATACCAATGGTGTGCAGTTTTCACTGCTGATTAAAGAAGAAGCTCCTGCGCCTTTGGCATTTGTTTCTCGGCTCACCCCATTTTATGAAGCGGGTGAAAATCTTAACCTTGTGCAATATACATTGGGGCAAAAGATGTTTACGCCCGATGATATTTCAGACCCAAACCTACAACTCAATGACAGACCATATGCGGGTTATTTGTATTTTGGTGCATCGGTTTTATCCCAAATATATCAGCGTGATAACTTTACATATGGTAACCAGTTTGAAATCACCTTAGGCGTTGTAGGTCCTGCTGCGCTGGGTGAAAAAACACAAACAGATGTGCATAAAATGATAGGTAGCCCGCTGCCGCAGGGCTGGAGCCATCAATTGAAGAATGAGCCTGCATTAGGCTTGAATTACACGCGTTTTTGGCGTTATATTCAACCAACATTATTAGGTTTGGAATTTGGTTATAATCCGCAAGTCTCAGCAACGATAGGCAATGTATACACGCATGCTTCGACAGGGGTTATGCTTAGATTAGGCTCCAATTTAAGAAGGGATATGGCCCCGCCCAGTATCCGCCCAGCATTTCAAGGGGTGACCTACTTTAAACAATCCAAACAATGGGATTGGTATGCATTTATTGGCGCAGAAGGACGTGTGGTACTTAGGGATATATTTCTTGATGGCAACACTTTTCAAAGTAGCCATAGTGTTGAGAAAGAAAACTTTATTGGTGATATGCAATATGGCTTTGTTGTTTTGTTTGGTGATGTGCGTTTTTCTATCAGCAATATGTTGCGTACGCGCGAATTTAAAAAACAGGCGAGCCCTACGCAATATGGCTTGATGAACTTGTCGTATAGGTATTAACAAGTGATAAATATTCAATACTACCAAACGCCTGTAGGGGAATTGATACTTGGTTCATATGATAACCAACTATGTATGGCGGATTGGCGGTATCGCAAGATGCGGAAAAGCATTGATGCCCGTTTGCAGAAGGGGTTGAATGCTGAATACATCCAAGAAGATACGCTTGTATTGCAACAAACACGCCAGCAGTTGAATGAATATTTTAATCGTAAACGCCAAAGCTTTGATGTTTCACTATGCATGGTAGGTACAGATTTTCAGAAACAAGTCTGGCAGGGTTTGATGAATATAGCTTACGGTACAACATGTTCCTACTTAGAATTATCCAAAAATATAGGTAATGAAAAAGCAGTGCGTGCTGTGGCATCCGCCAATGGGGCAAATGCAATATCCATCATGATTCCATGTCATCGCATTATTGGTTCGGATGGTTCGCTGGTGGGTTATGCAGGTGGCTTGCCTGCCAAGAAGAAGCTTTTGCAGCTTGAGCAGGCTTTGCTCGTTTAATATTTGACGATTAAACATATCGCTTCATCATAGCTACACTTTTTCAGCCCAAGGAATCTTTCATGCCGCATTTAGTTCTTATTGATGGACCCAACTATGTTTTTCGTGCTTTTCATGCCGTGAAACACAATTTAAGCAATTCCAAGGGGCAACCCACCAATGCGGTGTTTGGTTATGTGCAAATGGTGCGTAGTATCCTCAAAGACCTAAGCCCAACCCATGTTGCTGTATTGTTTGACCCCAAGGGCGGGACATTTCGCAATCAAATGTATGCAGAATACAAAGCACATCGTCCACCTATGCCTGAAGATTTAGCGGCACAATGGGATTATATTTATGAGGTGACCGATGCTTTTAATTTTGCACGGATTTGTGTGCAAAACTATGAAGCAGATGATGTGATTGCGACATTGGCAAGGCAAGCTGAAGCCAAAGATTGGGATGTGACCATTGTTTCTACCGATAAAGATTTGATGCAGTTGGTCGGTGATAAGATTTGGATGTTGGACACCATGCGCCGTAAAGAATATGGCTATGATGAAGTGGTGGAGAAGTGGGGTGTTGGCCCTGATAAAATTCAGGATTTGTTGGCGCTTGCAGGTGATTCTGCGGATAATATTCCTGGTGTGCCTGGTATTGGTCCGAAAACAGCATTGGAACTCATCAATACCTATGGTGATTTGGAAGGCATTTTAAGCCATGCCCATGAAATCAAACAAAACAAACGCAGGGAAAACCTGATTGAATTTGCCGATGATGCGCGATTATCGTATGAGCTTGTGGCATTGGATGAACAAACACCATTGCCGCTTACGCTTGATGATTTGAAGGTGCAAAAACCCAACCGTGAAGCTTTAGCGAAAGTATTCGCTGAATTAGAGTTTAAACGCTTAACGGCAGAGTTTTTGGATGGTAATGCAGTGGTCACACCTTCCGTCGTTGCTTCGCCTGATGATGAGCGCAGTGAAGTCGAAGAAGTGTTTGCCGAGCAAAAACCTTTAACAACGATTATTGTGGATGATGAAGCCAAACTGGCAGACTTGGTGAATGTTTTAAATGCAGCGGAACTTATCGCTGTGGATACGGAGACCACATCTTTAAACATCCATGATGCCGATTTGGTGGGGTTATCTTTTTCTGTGCAAGCTGGCGCGGGTTATTATGTGCCTGTGGCGCATCGCGGCATGGATTTATTGAGTGAAGCACCCAAACAATTGGCTAAAGATACAGTGCTTTCGGCTTTAAAACCTATATTGGAAGATGCAAACAAAGCCAAGTGTTTGCAGAATAATAAATATGACAGGCAGATTTTGCGCAATGAAGGCATTAGGCTTGCAGGTGTAACTCGCGACACCATGTTGATGGCGTATGTGCTCGAAGCTGGGCAAGCGGTGAGCATGGATAAACTTGCGCTCAAATATTTGGGGCATGAATGTGTTTCTTTTGCATCCATTGCGGGCAAAGGGGTTAAACAAATCACGTTTGATTTGATTGGCATTGAAGAAGCAGCGAAATATGCGGCAGAAGATGCGGAAGTGACGCTTAGGCTTTGTCATAAGTTTGAAGAAAAATTGGCTGAACATATCAAACGCCATGATGAAATTGAGCTACCCTTGTCTTTTGTGCTTGCGGATATGGAATGGAATGGTGCATACATTGATGTGACGCAATTGCACACGCTTTCAACCAAGTTTGGTGAGCGTATTGATGGCTTGCAGACCAAAATTTTCGAGGCAGCAGGGCAGGAGTTTAACATCCAATCACCCAAACAGTTGGGTGTATTGTTGTTTGAAGCTTTGGGCATTGAAGGTGGCAAAAAGACCAAGTCTGGGCAATGGGCGACAGGGCAGGAAGTGCTTGAGAAATTGGCGGCTGCACATGAAGTTCCGCGTTTGATTTTAGAGGTGCGTGGTTTATCCAAGCTGAAATCTACATACACCGATGCTTTACAGAAGCTAGTGAACAAAAAAACGGATCGTGTTCACACATCTTATAATCAAGCGGTGACCACCACAGGGCGTTTGTCATCCACCAACCCCAACTTGCAAAACATTCCGATTCGCTCCGAAGAAGGGCGTGAAATTCGCAAAGCATTTGTTGCCGAAGCAGGAAACACCTTGATTGCAGCAGATTACTCTCAAATTGAACTGCGTTTGATGGCGCACTTTTCGGGTGATGCCAATCTAAAACAAGCGTTTGCTGATGGTTTGGATATTCATGCGGCGACTGCGGCATCGGTGAACCAAATCCCTTTAGAGAAAGTCACTGGCGAGCAGCGTAGGCAAGCCAAGGCAGTCAACTTCGGTATTTTGTACGGCATGAGCGCATTTGGTCTTGCCAAACAATTGGGCGTGAGCCGAGGCGAAGCCAAGGCGTTTATCGAAGCTTATTTCGCGCAATACCCCACTGTGCAAACCTTTATGGATGAAACTTTGGAAAAAGCACGGCAGCAAGGTTATGTGGAAACACTGCTGGGACATAGGGTGCAAGTGTCTGACATTAATAGCAGCAATGGTATGCAAAAAGCGTATGCCGAGCGCACAGCGATTAATGCACCATTGCAAGGTTCGGCGGCTGATATTATCAAGGTTGCCATGGTCAATTTACAACCTCGATTGCAGGCTGCATTCCCACAAGCGCGATTGATTATGCAAGTGCATGATGAATTGATTGTGGAATGTGCGCTTGATGACGAAGGTCAAGTTGCGGTACTTATCAAACAAGAAATGGAAACCGCAGTAAAGCTTGATGTACCATTGATTGCAGATATTGGCACGGGGACTAGCTGGTTTGAATCGCATCAACTATAATATGTAAACAAACATTGGATTGAACGCAAGGTTGTACGTGCAGGGGCATTATGAAACTACTTTCTGAACTTGGGCTTGATAGCCCACAACAAGAGAAACAAGCATATCACAGAACACTCACGCAAGTGATGTTAAGCCTTGCTGCGGTGATTCTTGTCATTTTTTCTATTGTGCATGTTTTTTTAGATTTGTATGTGATGGCTGTGGTGCAAGGGGCTCTTGCTATTGTTTATGCGCTTGCATACTTTGATTTTTTTAAGATTGCCAGTCAGCGATTTAAAGAAATGGCTGTGGTGACAGGTACATGTATCCTTTTTTGGTTTTTCCTTATTGATGGTGGAATAGCCAAAACGGCAGTGTATTGGATTCCATTTTTCCCGTTTATGATTTTTGCTGTTGCAGGCGTACGGCGCGGTTTGGGCTGGATTTTCCTGTTCTTATCTGGCGCATTTCTGATTCAGGTGTTTGTTTATTTGGACAAACTATCAAGTCCATACACGTTTGAAGAAATGTTATACTTTTTTATATCGTTTATATTTTATGTGATTGTGGGTATGTTATTTGAAGCTTTGCGTAGCAAACAACAGCATGAGCTGGAAGAAAAAAACAACAAACTTGTGCGAATCAGTGATACCTTGAATGATACACTTGCCACCCTGGAAGAAGAAGTTGGTAAACAAACGTATGAACTGAAATTATCCAACCGAAAATTGGCACAAGAAGTTGATAAACATAAACAAACCAATACCGAATTGAAAAGTGCAGAACAACGCTTTTATCAAGCGCAAAAAATGGAAGCATTGGGTACACTTGTTGCTGGCATTGCCCATGATTTTAATAGCTTATTGGCAGGTATCAATACCAATCTCTTTTTGCTGCAACGGAAAATAAAAGATACACCGCAGGCGCAAGCACCTTTGGATGACATCGAAAAAATGGTGTTTCATGCATCCAATATGACCAAACAATTATTGACGTATGCGCGCAAGGATGATGTTGAGAAGTCGGAATGCAACTTGAGTTTGTTTATGCAAGACAGTTTGAAATTATTAAAAACTACGCTCCCATCACGCATTAAAATTGAGATGGATATGACCAAAACACCGTTGCCTGTGTTGGTCAGCACCACGCAAATTCAGCAGGTATTGATGAACCTTGTGAACAATGCACGGGATGCGCTTTCATCTCAGAAAATTCCTGTCATCCGTATGGTTGTTGCGCACTTATCAAGTGCGAAGTCATTGCGAAGTCACCATCCTGTTGTAGGAGAACATTGGGCATATATTACGGTGCAAGATAACGGAAAAGGTATAAGTACCGAGGATTTAAGTCATATTTTTGATCCGTTTTTCACCACCAAAGAAACAGGCGAGGGAACAGGTTTAGGGTTAGCAATGTGTTATGGTGCGATTGAGTCGCATGGTGGAGTGATTGAAGTTGAAAGCAAGCTGGGTCAAGGCTCAACTTTTCATGTCTACTTGCCTTTGGTGAAACAAAAGCAGCAGCAAACCATCCAGCAAAGTGTGGGCAAAGGTTTGCAAGGCAAAGGTGAAACCATTTTGCTTGTGGATGATGATGAAAATTTATGCCGTGCGCAACAGAGCGTTCTGGAGAACTTGAACTATCAAGTATTGTTGGCTGGCAACGGTTTTGAGGCTATTAAAGTTTATGCTGAGTCCAATGTTGATATGGTGATTATGGACATCATGATGCCCGAAATGGGCGGCATCAAAGCTGCACAACATATTTTAACTATGGATGATACTGCCAAAATTATTTTTGCTTCAGGTTATGATAAAGATAGCTCCACAGAGCGTTTCTTGCGCGCTGATTTTGTGCAGGTTGAACGCCTCAAACGTTTAGATAAACCTTTTACTATTCAACAGTTATGTCAAATCATTCGCAGTGAGTTGGATAACAAGTAACAATTCACCACCTTGCCTTTTAAGACAAGATGGTGAATGTTTGCGTTAAGCCTTGTGGTAAATCTTACCACCTTTTTTATTGAAACTAGCTGCTTGTTCATACATACCTTCTTCAATAGCTTTCATGGCATCAATGCCGTGTTCTGCCGCATAATCACGTACATCTTGGGTGATTTTCATGGAGCAGAATTTCGGGCCGCACATAGAACAGAAGTGCGCAACCTTGGCAGATTCTTTCGGCAAAGTTTCATCATGGAATGACTTGGCGGTGTCAGGGTCTAATGACAAGTTAAACTGGTCTTCCCAGCGGAACTCGAATCTTGCTTTAGACAATGCATCATCACGCTGCTGCGCGCCGGGGTGACCCTTGGCTAAATCGGCAGCATGTGCAGAAATTTTGTAAGTAATTACACCAATTTTTACATCATCACGATTGGGCAAGCCCAAATGTTCCTTGGGCGTTACATAACAAAGCATGGCACAGCCATACCAACCAATTTGAGCAGCACCGATACCAGAAGTAATATGGTCATAACCAGGTGCAATGTCTGTAGTCAACGGCCCAAGCGTGTAGAATGGTGCTTCATCACAATGTTCAAGTTGTAAGTCCATGTTTTCTTTAATCATTTGCATAGGCACATGACCTGGGCCTTCAACCATGGTTTGCACATCATGTTTCCAAGCGATTTTGGTCAGCTCGCCCAATGTTTCAAGCTCACCTAACTGGGCTGCATCATTGGCATCCGCAATTGCACCTGGGCGCAAGCCATCACCCAATGAGAAGGACACATCATAAGCTTTCATGATTTCACAAATGTCTTCAAAATGCGTGTATAAAAAGTTTTCTCTGTGGTGCGATAAACACCATTTTGCCATAATCGAACCACCACGGGATACAATGCCAGCCAAACGGTTGGCAGTTAAAGGCACATAACGCAGCAATACACCTGCATGGATGGTGAAATAATCCACACCTTGCTCAGCTTGTTCAATCAATGTATCGCGGAACACTTCCCATGTTAAATCTTCAGCAACACCATTGACTTTTTCTAATGCTTGGTAAATAGGCACTGTGCCAATCGGCACTGCCGCATTACGAATAATCCATTCGCGGGTTTCATGGATGTTTTTGCCCGTAGATAAATCCATGATGGTATCGGAACCCCAGCGGGTTGCCCAAGTCATTTTATCCACTTCTTCTTCAATCGAAGAGCCCAAAGCAGAGTTGCCAATGTTACCATTGATTTTGACCAAGAAATTACGCCCAATAATCATAGGCTCTAACTCAGGATGATTGATATTGGCAGGAATAATAGCGCGACCACGCGCCACTTCATCACGCACAAATTCAGGTGTGATCACATGTGGAATGTTGGCTCCAAAGCTTTGCCCAGGATGTTGTTTGGTGATTTCTCTTAAATGCTCGCGTTTTTGGTTCTCACGAATCGCCACATATTCCATTTCAGGTGTGATAATACCTTGCCTTGCATAGTGCATTTGCGACACATTTTTACCGACTTTGGCTTTGCGAGGTTGTTTTAAATGTTCAAATCTTAAGTGGTCAATGCTTGTATCATCACGGCGTTCATTGCCATACTTGGATGATAACCCAGTCAAAGGGGCGGTGTCTTCACGCTCTTCAATCCATGCACTGCGCACATTGGGCAGACCTTTTTGTAGGTCGAGCTCCACTTCAGGGTCGGTGTATGGGCCTGATGTATCATATACAAGAATAGGGTGGTTTTCTTCAAAGCCATCCGATGTTTGCGTGGGTAATAAAGTGATTTCACGCATAGGTACGCGAATATCAGGGCGAGAACCCTCAATATATACCTTTTTCGAGCTAGGGTAAGGCTGACGTGCCTCTTTGCTTCCTGAACTCATTTGCACTGAATTTTTACTGCTTGAATCTATTGTTAGTGAATCTGACATAAACTTAGACATCCTTTGTGTATCAAAAAAGAAGCGCAATGATAACCATCTTATGGGGTAAGATATAGTTAAACATAGTGTGTGTTCAAGTGCATGAAATAAGCCTTTGCAATATAAGCGAATATTTCCACTATGGGGGCATGAGAGAAGTCGATGTAGTGGTTATGGGCGCGGGGGCGGCGGGTTTGATGTGTGCGATAACGGCGGCATCGCGTGGCAAGTCTGTGCTTGTTTTGGATAAATCCGCCAAGGCTGCGGAAAAGATTCGTATATCAGGCGGTGGCAAGTGTAATTTCACCAATTTGGATGTGAGCGCAGGCAATTATCTCTCACAAAACAAACATTTTTGTAAATCGGCACTGGCAGGCTTTAATCAGTGGGACTTTATTGATTGGGTCGTGCAAGCAGGCATTGATTACCATGAGCGGGAACATGGGCAGCTATTTTGTGATAAATCGGCGCAAGACATTATCAAAATGCTGTTGGATAAATGCGATGGTTATGGTGTGCAGCTTGTGTTGGATGTTGAAGTTGAATCTACTGAGAAGCAGGATGGTTTCCTTTTAAAAACGAATGTTGGTGACATGAAATGCATATCCTTGGTGGTGGCAACGGGTGCATTATCTATTCCTAAAATGGGAGCCACAGGTTTTGGTTTTCAAGTTGCCAAGCAGTTTGGTTTGTCTTTGGTTGAAACACGACCAGGTTTAGTGCCATTTACATTTACAGGGCATAACCAAGATGACTTTAAGGCGTTGGCAGGTATTTCTCTTCCTGTTGTTGTGTCATTGCCTGAGCAAAAACAAGCACCACACTTTAAAGAAGCCATACTGTTCACCCATAGAGGACTTTCAGGGCCAGCGATATTACAAATATCATCGTATTGGCAGCCGGGCGAGGAAGTGCAAATCAATTTGATTCCTGAGATTGATTTACCTCCATTTATGAGCGAGCAAAAAGAGCAACGTCCACAAGCGCAACTACATACAGCTTTGGCAGGCGCATTGCCCAAGCGGTTGGTCAGTTTGTTGATGCAAAGCTTTGATATGCAACAAAAGTTACAATCCTTATCTGATAAAGATGTAGAAAGTTTGCAAGTGTTTTTGCAAACATGGCGCATCAAACCAAGCAGCACAGAAGGTTATCGCACGGCAGAAGTTACTGTGGGTGGTGTGGCTACTTCGGAACTTGATTCTAAAACCATGCAGGCCAAAAAGGTAGAAGGGTTATATTTTATTGGTGAAGTGGTGGATGTGACTGGTCAATTGGGTGGGTTTAACTTTCAATGGGCTTGGTCGAGTGGCTTTGCTGCTGGTAAAGCGGTAGTTTAAGCAGAACGTCATTCCGTACTTGATGCGGAGAATCCATTGAGCTGAATGGCTATCCCAGAAAGGAAATGGTTTGTTCATTTCTTTGGTTTCAAAGAAAACACCCTTTATAACCTGCTTATTTTCTTCGCTATGCCATTGAAACGGGGCGAAAAGTTTTTTCGCTTATCCCTCTTCAATAACAAGACTTTGGCGCAGCTTAACAAAGGGAAAGGTGTTGCGCTGAATTATCTCGTCATGCCGTACTTGATACGGAATTTATCACGCCTGAGTGTATATGGCGTATCAAGTACGGCATGACGAAGTTCTTTTATCTACGTTAGAATTATTCTTTAAGCTTCCAACCACTGCGCCATAGATACCAACAGGCAAAAATAGTTGATAATGTGGCGAAGGATACAACAATAATGGCTTGAGAAGGGTCGGTGTCGCCGACATTTAAGAAGCCGTGGCGAAAGCCATCAATCAGGTAGAAAAAGGGGTTAAAGTGGTTTGCTGTTTGCCATGCTTCGGGCAGTTGTTTGACGGAATAGAAAACGCCCGATAAAAAGGTGAGCGGCATGATGATAAAGTTGTTTAAAAGCGCCATGTCATCGAATGTTTTTGCCCACATGCCGCCAATCAAACCCAAACCACCCATGATAATGCTGCCCGCAACACCGTAAAACAGAATCATCCATAGATGTTCGATATGGATATTGGTGAATGGGGCAAGTATAAGCAGCAATACGACTGCGACAATCATGGCACGTGTAACGGCGGCAGCAAGGAAGGCAAGGGTGATTTCCAGTGCAGAAAGGGGAGCCATCATGAGAAATATTTGCACGTTCATCAGTTTACCGACCATGATTGAGCTTGAGGTGTTGGCAAAGGCATTTTGCAGCATTGCCATCATCACCAAGCCAGGAATAAGAAAGTCAAAGTATGCCACGTCCAAACCAGGCACTTCTCTATCACCCATCGCATAACGAAACACAATCAAATACATCACAGCCGTCAGCGCAGGGGCAACAATGGTTTGCATGTTCACATTAAGAAAACGGCGCGTTTCCCGCATATATAATGTCCAACACCCGTACCAATTCATGTTTTTCTCTCGTTGGTTAAACGCAAAAATACATCTTCCAAATCTTCATCTTGGATAGACACTGATTTCGCTTCACCCAAAACGCTGATGGCAGTTTGGTAGGCGGCATTGAAATTGTTTTGCCCTGAATCATCTTTTTTCAGGCACAACAATACTTTATTACCATCCAAACGTGGTGAAAATTCGGCAAGTGATAGCAGTGATTGTTCGCTGATGGGCTTGGTATATTCCAAAGCCAAAGCCGAGCTACCAACGGTATCCAACAGGCCTTTCATGGATTGTGAGGTGAGCAATTTGCCTTGGTCGATAATGGCAACATGGTCGCACAATTCCTCAGCTTCTTCTAAATAATGGGTGGTGAGCAGAATGGTTGTACCATTGGCGTTAAGTTCGCGCATAAAACCCCACAAACGTTTGCGAAGCTCAACATCAACACCTGCTGTGGGCTCATCCAAAATCACGACTTTGGGTCTATGCACCAAAGCTTGTGCTACCAACAGTCGCCTGCGCATACCGCCCGACAACATGCGCGCATTTTTATGGGCATGTTCGGATAACTCTAAGCGCTCTAAGAGTTCATCAATCCATTTGAGGTCTGGTTTAACGCCGAACATACCAGACATGATTTTGAGAATATCGCGTGGGTTAAAAAATGGATCAAAGGCAATTTCTTGGGGAACGACACCCAAGCGTTGTTTGCACCACCTGCGCTCAGTGAACAAGTCATGCCCTAAAAAGGTGACTTCACCTGAACTCGGTTTGACGGTGTCCGCCAAAATATTGATGAGAGAAGACTTGCCAGCTCCGTTAGGACCAAGAAGCGCAAAAAATGAACCTTCAGGCACAGATAAATCTACACCTTGAAGTGCTTCTTTGCCGTTGGAATATGTTTTGGTGAGTTGCTTAACCTCAAGCGCTTGGCTCATGAAAGGTGGGTCTTAATACTCCGCAGATGCGTGACCACAGCCAGCACCTTCATCAGCAGGTGTAAACGATTTACCACAACCGCAAGTAGAGCCTGCGTTTGGATTTTTGATCACAAATGATTCACCTTGAAGCGAAGTTTGATAGTCTACTTCAGAGCCTTTAAGCATTTCCATGCTCATTTGGTCAACAATCAGACCAACGCCGAAGTTTTCAACCACAGTGTCGTTGTCTTTGATTTCATCATCAAATGTGAAACCATATTCAAAACCAGAACAACCACCACCAGAGACAAAAATCCTAAGTTTAAGACCTTTGTTTTCTTCACTTTCAAGCAGTGAACCAATTTTTACAGCGGCATTTTCAGTTAAAGATACAGACATATTGATACTCCATTTTGTCAAAATATAAACGTTTAAGTAGCTCGGCACAAGTGTTGCTTATGTCTTGGTAACACGCTACCACATGTATGCGGCGTATTATTAATAGATAAAGGTTAAATCATGATGAATCAAAATGAAGACACTCAACCCAGCTTGCCCAATAACCTCAGCGAAAACCTTGCAGCTATTCGTGTAGCAGCGCAGCTCATGTGCAGACAAAGTGAAGGAAGGCAAACGTACCCAGTGGCAAAACGTATTGTGATGCTAACAGACCAAGCTTTGGAAACACTCAAGCAATCAAAGTTTACACATGATTAGTATGCAAAGTGTGACAGCAATGAGGTTGGGTGATTCAAATGGCAATTAACGCCATCACAGTTTTGCTTTGCGATGATCATCCTATGGTGCGCAATGGTTTTAAGCAGCTTTTGGAAAGTGTGCCTGATATTGAGGTTGCGCTTGAAGCTGAGACAGGTGAACTGGCTTATCAAGCTTATCGCAAGCAAAGTGTTGATGTTATTATACTGGATATATCCATGCCTGGTATGGGCGGACTTGCTGCGGCTAGGCATATTTTGGAATATGATGTTAAAGCTAAAATCATGATGTTGACCATGCATGATAGCCAAACGTATGTGGCGAGAGCACTAAAGTTGGGTGTGAAAGGTTACCTAACCAAAATGGCAGAGCCTGATGATCTGATTAAAGCTGTGCGTTTAATAAATAGAGGTCGCTCATATATTGAAGCATCGCTTGCCCATGATTTGGCATTTGCCAACGCAACAGGTGAAAGTGACCTCATTGATATTCTAAGCCCTCGAGAGTTTGAAGTGTTTAGTGCTTTGACGGATGGGCATTCAGTAAAAAACATCTCATGTTTACTACATTTAAGCCCGAAAACAGTGGGTGTACATCGTACCAATATCATGAAAAAATTAGCGATAGACAACTTATCAGATATGACACGTTTGGCGATACGACACGGGGTTATTACGGCGTAAATAAAAGTGGCACTATTTTTGCTTTTATAACTGTTTATTAGAAGTGATTTATTTAACGAGGAGCCGTTATGACCGTAACAAGCCTGAAAGAAATGGTTGAAAAACTTACCATCGCTAATCGGCTTACGCTGATAGGCATTGTAGCTGTTATTGGCATGGTAACCATGGGATTTATACATAAAAACAGCATGTTTAAAATTGATAGTGTTGCTGATGAACTGCATAAAAACTCTAAAACCATGGAGTTGTTGGATGGTCTCTCTAATTCTGTTTTTGTCGAATATGATGCAGCTTTAAATTATTTAAAATCAGCCACTGAAAAAGACAAGTATGCTTGGCAACAAGTGAGTAAGGAAAATGCTGAAGATTTTACATTGCTTGAGAGTGTCTTGCCAACGAAAGAGATGGTAGAGGTAGGTGTCAAGTCCCGTCTGTTTATAGACCTTTTTCTTAACCAAATCAGGGTGGCTTTGTTGCCACTTTTTCATGGCATCTATGGGTGCGGCGTGTTGC
>DQSL01000118.1 GCA_015663235.1 Mariprofundaceae bacterium | reverse complement strand
TCTTTGAGTGGACGGTTGAAAATAGGAACAGCAATTTCACGAAGCGCATCTTCAAATGCCGATACATCCGTATCATAAGGCACATACCCTGCCTCAATATGAACTTCCGCTGCACGTTTGTAGTTTTGCTTTAAAAAAGCCAGCATCATATCAGCGAGATAGACGCGACTTTGAATATCCAAACGCCCCACAATGCCAAAATCAACCAGTTTAATATCACCATTATCTGCCACAAAGATATTTCCAGGGTGCAAATCCGCATGAAAATAACCATGCACAAACACCATATGAAAAAACATGTTTTGCAAATTTTTACACAATGTAAATGGGTCGTGCCCAGCTTTGATTAACACATCCCGCTCATCAATCGGTGTGCCATGAATGCGTTCAGTCACCAACACATCTTTGTTGGTAAAATCCCAGAATATTTCTGGCACACCTACACCATCCAAATCTTTAATTTGGTCGGCAAAGCGGCTGGCATGTGCGCCCTCAGACCTAAGATTAAGCTCGCCCAAGATGGTAACAGCAAACTCCTCAACCACACGCGGTGCTTTGAGCCGCTCATATTCAGGGAAATATTTATCAAATAAAGCTGCCAACATACGCAATATAGATAAATCCGCTTCAATCATTTTATCAATATTTGGGCGGCGCACTTTTACAGCCACTTCTTGCCCATCATGCAACGTGGCAAAGTGAACTTGGGCAATGGATGCCGCAGCCACAGGTTCTTGGTCAAAGCTTGCAAATACTTCCGTTAGCGCATTCTTTTTGTACGCGCTGTTTAGTAAATCTTCAACAATATGGAATGGTTCAGGTGGCACATGGTCTTGTAGCTTTTTTAACTCCAAAGCCACATCAAGCGGTAACAAATCCACACGCGTTGAAAGCATTTGCCCAAACTTGATAAAACTAGGCCCCAATCGCTCCAGCGCGACACGGATTTGCACACCCAACTCTTTGGGTTTGTATTCTTTGCTAAATAGACTAAGCAACCAAATATAAGGGCTAAATAAACGCAAACGCATGGCAATGGCTGCCAAACCATGCGTTGCCAATACATGGATAATAAACAACAGTCTTATATTGCGGCGAATCCCTTTAAATCTCATGCTTTTTCTTTGTTTGCCAAACGTTCAAGTTTGTCGAGCTGCCGTTGCAGCTTGCTCATTTTTCTTGAAACAGATTCCACACCTGCCTGCCAAAGTTGTAGCCGTTCTGCGGATGGCGTGTCCATACTTTTGAGCGCATCATCAACAAGTTTGGTGGAGTTTTGTTGTAATTTTTTTTCTGCATCTACCAATGCATAAGCTGCGCTTGCCACTTTGCGCCCAAAGAAATCACCAAATGCACGCCTGAGTTCAAGCTCCCAATCCAAGTCTAATGTTTCCAACAACTTCTGAAACAACAACATAGATTCTGAATCACCTGACAACTTCAATACTTTCTGCATCACTAGTGCATCAGGGTCTTCCTTGGCAAAACTAAGCCTCGCAAAACCCGTTGTGGTGGATTCAATTTTTACATCAGGGCGTTGCTTAGACGATGGGTGTACCCAGGCTGAACCTGATTTAAAACCAATAAACAACACCGAACCCGTATCTTTGATAAATACGCGAAACACTTTACCTTCTAAAAGCTCAAGCAAATCATCAAACTTCTCATTGTTTTTAAAGAAAATTTGTAATACCGAACCTAAAACCACGCATTGCACTGGTACGGGAATCAAACGCAATGGAAGAAACATCACGCTCATAATTTATACCCTCGGTGCATGGCAACCACGCCACCTGTTAAGTTGTCATGGCGTACCAAAGAAAAACCTGCTTGGTTTATCCACTTGGAAAAACGCGCTTGGTCAGGGAAGCGGCGAATAGATTCCACAAGGTATTGGTATGAATCTTTGTCGCCTGTAATCATCTCACCCATCTTGGGAATCACGTTAAACGAATACGCATCATAAACCACATCAAGCAGAGGAATCACAGGCTTAGAAAACTCCAAACACATAAACTGCCCACCTGGTTTTAAGACACGATAAAACTCGGAAAGCCCAGCGGGAACATCGACAAAATTGCGGATACCAAAGGCAACCGTCAGCAAATCAAAGCTATTGTCAGCAAAAGGAAGCTTGGTGCCATCTGATTGAATGCAATCTGCTGTTGCAGGAAGCAAACCTTCATCCAAAATACGTCTCGCACCTTCTTGCAACATCGGACCATTCAAGTCTGTAAGCACAACACGCGCTTCACGATTCACCTTATTTAAAAGTCCAATCGCAATATCACCAGAACCCGCTGCTACATCCAATGCCACCCCACCTTTGGGCAACACAGCTTTGGCAATAAATGCACGCTTCCATAACCTATGCATACCCATGCTCATGGCATCGTTCATGATGTCATATTTATAAGCAACTGAGGAAAAAACTTCCATCACTTTTCCAGCTTTTTCATCTGCCGCAACAGTTTCAAAGCCAAAATGGGTTTGCTTAGATGTCGAATCTTTTTGCTGTAACGATGTTGGGGATGTTTGTTCAGTCATGTGCGCAGCGTAACATTGAAAACAGCACTTGTTGACTATTAATCTTTAAAACCAGAATCATCAAACCCAAAAGGGGCTAATTGGAAACGGGGATAGAGAAGCCTGATTCTTCAGTAATCGCTGTGGGTTCTTCAAGCTCTTCAATCACCCAAGCTGATTCATCGGCAAGCAGCGCTTGGACAAGCTGACAATTCATGGCGTGACCACTGCGTTCGCCTTCAAATGCACCAACAATGGGATAACCTGCTAAAAACAAGTCGCCTACTGTGTCCAATACTTTATGACGTGCGCACTCATCAGCATAACGTAAGCCGCCTTCATTAAGCACACCGTATTTATCAAGCACTACGGCGTTATCCATCGAACCACCCAAAGCAAGCCCTGCTTTTTGCAAAGCTTCAACTTCATGGATAAAACCAAATGTGCGTGCACGGCTCACTTCTCTCGCATAACCTTGGCGCGAGAAATCAAAACTTACTTTACAATTGGATAGTAACGGGTGGGGATAGTCGAGCAAATAAGACACTCTAAAACCTGATGCTGGATACAAAGCACAAGATTTATTCTCGTCTTCGATACTTACACGTTTTTTAATACGCAAAACTTTTTTAGCTTTATTTTGTTCAACAATACCAGCACATTGAATCAAGAAAATGAAAGGTGAGGCTGAGCCATCCATCACGGGAACTTCAGCACCATCCACCTCAATACGCACATTATCAACACCAAGTCCAGCCAAAGCCGACATGATATGTTCAACCGTAGCAATGGTTGCTTCGCCATGACCAATGGTCGTGCACAATGTTGTGTCTACAACCGAGCTAACATGACCTTTGATTTCAATACCCAAGTCTGAGCGAACAAATACAATACCTGTGTCTACTTCAGCAGGATTAAGAACAAGCTTAATTTTTTTACCTGAATGAAGCCCAATTCCGCTGCATCGAATCGCATGGTCAAGTGTGCGTTGCTTAATCATGTACAGCCTCCAAGGTCTCTTAAGTTATGTTCAAAAGGTATAAAATATTTATTAAGACAGCGTTAAACAGTTGAAGTATAGACGTTTTTTTGAAGAAGTGAAGCATTAGTGATTTATGATACAAGTCTGCCATCAAAGCCACCTACAGCATGTTTAAATATCAACTATAAAGGCTGCTGATGGAGCGTCCATCATAAATGCGCAAAATAGCCTCACCCATCAACGAACCAATCGACAAAATACGAACTTTACCCGTATCCAAAATCGCTTGTGGCTGCGTAATACTATCGGTTATCACCATCTCATGCATTTTTGATGCTGCAATCCGCTCGGCAGCAGGCCCTGATAACACACCATGCGTAGCATAGGCTGTAACCTTAGCGGCACCACGCTCCACCAACGCATCGGCGGCACCACATATTGTGCCAGCAGTATCCACAATATCATCCACAAGAATACAATGTTTGCCTTCTACATCGCCAATAATATTCATTACTTTAGCAACATTGGGAGCTGGGCGACGCTTGTCCACAATCGCAATATCAAGGTGCAACATTTTTGCAAGCGCTCGCGCCCTAACCACACCACCCACATCAGGAGAAACCACAATGCTATCTTCAGGGCAAACATCACTTGTTAAAATATCTTTGGCAAACAAAGGTGCTGCGAAAATATTATCCACTGGAATATTAAAGAAGCCTTGGATTTGGGTGGCATGTAAATCCATGGTTAATACACGGGTCACGCCTGCTGTAGTCAATAAATCTGCAACAAGTTTGGCTGAAATTGGTGTGCGTCCTGCACTTTTCCTGTCTTGTCTTGCATAACCAAAGTAAGGAATAACCGCGCAAATTTGGCGGGCTGAAGCGCGTTTGGCGGCATCAATAGCAATCAAAAGCTCCATCAAATTATCATTGGCAGGCACAGATGTGCTTTGCAAGAAGAAAACATCCAAACCACGAATGGTTTCTTGGTATTGAAGGAAAATTTCGCCGTCAGAAAAACGCTGCGTGTGCATTTCGCCTGCTGGCATATCTATATGACTGCAAACATCTTTTGTTAATTGCGGATTGGATGTCCCTGAAAACAAACGGAACTTCTTAACACTGCTCATCGGTCGAACCTCCGCTTAAAGCGCACGATACTACAAAAATGGCTGGGGCGGCAGGATTCGAACCTGCGCATGACGGGATCAAAACCCGCTGCCTTACCGCTTGGCTACGCCCCAATTTTTTCTTTCAGCGGATGCTCTGGCATGAAATGACCAATATGCACCCACGATGCTAAAGCTTTACTTGTTAAATCATCAACAAGACTTTGCGCTTCAGTAAATGAATGACACAACGCAACGCACGCAGAACCACTGCCACTCATCCAAGCTCGAACAGACTGTTTACGCATAGCTGAAAGCATATCTTCCAACGGCGAACACAATATTATAGCACTTTGCTCTAGATCATTATAACCCAAAACAAAACTCTCATCATCCGAACGGGCGCGCACTTTAGCCGCACTACTTTCGTCCGTCAACGCATGAAAATAGTTTTCATCAAAATGTGCGAATGCAGCAGCAGTCGATACCCCCATGCCAGGCCACGCAAGCACAATAGTTTCCGTTGGAATATGGTGTGGGAAAGGTGATAACTGCTCGCCAATACCTTTGGCTAGACTTACTTCACCATAGATGAAACATGGAATATCTGCGCCAAAAGGTACTGCAAAAGCAATCAACTCATCTTGGCTACAGCCCACTTGCCAAAGTTTGTTAGCAACCATCAAAGCGGTTGCTGCATCGGATGAACCACCACCCAAACCTGCTTGAGAAGGCAGCTTCTTATTGATTTCAATGTGTAAGCCTTGGTCAATATTGTGCTTGATTGCGAAAGCTGACAACACCTGATACACCAAGTTTTTTTTACCATTTAAAGATGTATCACTGCATGACAATGTGAGTTCATCCGCCAATGATATATCAAGCGTATCACCAACATCTACAAAGACAAAACTTGTGTCTAATCCATGGTAACCATCATTGTTAACATCCGTAATCGCAAGGTGCAAATTCACTTTTGCAGGTGCAGTATACTTACTCATGCATAATTACGATGGCGCGCTTCCCGCGTTTATAATCAGTAATCTCTACTCGTTTATATGCATTCGACCATTTGATTTGTAAGTGCACATCATCCCAAGTACCTTTCCACATTTTCTCATCTTTGCTTTGCATAGAATCAGGGTATTTTCCCAAAAATATACGTGCCAATATCCACGGTGGCAAAATAACCCCCATATTTTTTAGCTCTTGATCTGAAAGTGGTGTCCATACTACTGTCGCATCATTATCTCGCCAAAACATGATTTTGTTTTTCCATTGCACAAACATCACGCGACCTGACAACGCATGGGTAATCCGCAAATTACCTTGTTTCTCATTTGCCATCCAATCCAATTCAACTTGGAACCGTTGTTTGGTATCCATCACCAGTAAACGTCCTGAAAATGTATTTACAGGCTCAAATGAAGGTGTTGTTTCATGTTTTACACATGATACAAGTAAAGCGATAAGTATAACTGCTAAAAACCT
This sequence comes from Mariprofundaceae bacterium, assembly GCA_015663235.1. GTDB lineage: Bacteria > Pseudomonadota > Zetaproteobacteria > Mariprofundales > Mariprofundaceae > Ghiorsea. The sequence continues at coordinate 9,656 of DQSL01000118.1, read as the reverse complement.
CATCATATCACATCAGCCCTTGTTCTATTTTCTTCTGTAAAACATTAGGCATTTCATGTTTTCTATCCAATGCTTTTTGCCAAGCTACTTTTGCTTCTGCTGCATTGCCTTGTTGCCAATAAATATCGCCCAAATGCTCCATCATGACAGGGTCGCTTGGTACAGCTTCAACAGCTTTTAATTGTAAATCCAATGCTTTATCATATTTCTGCTGCTTATAAAAAACCCAAGCCAAAGAGTCCAAATAATATGCATCATTGGGCTTGATTGTTAATGCTTTTTCAACCATTTCCTGCGCATCATTTAAACGCATACCCCGCTCAGCAAGGCTATAGCCATAAAAGTTTAATGCTTCTGCATCATTGGGTTTTTTATCCAAAATTTGCAACAGGGCATCATCCAATTGTTCAAATTGTTTAAGCTTTTCAAAAGCCACAGCCCGGTTAAATAACAACATCTCAGAGAAGCCCAAATCAAGTGCTTGTTCAGACTCTGTAATCAAACGTTGATACTGTTTTTGTTGCAGTCGCAATCCCGCCAGTGTTTCAAAAACATCCAGTTCATGTTTATAACTTTCTAGCAACGTCATTAAACGTTGCTCTGCAGATGTATATTCCTTAAGCGTCATCGCAATGCTGGTAAGTCGAAGTTGTGCGTCCAAGTAGAGATTGTGTTTGGGCACAATCTTCTCATATTCAGGCACAGCTTGCTTCCACTGATGCGATGCCTCAAGGCTTGCGCCATAATAAAAGGTAGCGACTGCCAGATTTTCGCTCATCTCGTCCTTCTTGTTTTGCCGCGTTAATTGTCTTGTTGCAAATTTAAAATAATCTCTCGCTTTCACAAATTCTTGTTGCTGGTAATGAAGCTTACCTAGTGCAATCAAAACCTCTGCATCTGAAGCCGTGATGGGTAACAGTTTTTCATAAACAGTAATCGCGCTATTCACACGATTTTGCCGCACATAAACACCTGCCAACATATGATATGATTGCACCGCTGTACCTTCGTGAGTTTCAATATATTGCTGCAACAGCATCTCAGCTTTGATACCGTTACCTTGCTTTTCTGCCAAGTGTGCGCGTTGTAACACAATATCTTCATGTTCTGGATAATCTTGTTGCATGATGCCTAACGCTGCATCTGCTTTTTTCAATTCGCCTTGTTGCAAAAATAGCTGCACTTGCAACTGTTGCAGCCTCATATTCTTTTCAAGTTTTAATCCATCGTGAACCACCGTGTGTGCTTGCACAAATGCTTGGCTCAGCACATGCAATCGTGCCAGCAATAAGCGCACCTCAACACGTTCAGGGGCTTCTCTTAGCAAGTCTTCCAAGATAATCACCGCTTGCTGCACATCCCCAGCAGCAATCAGGCTGCGCGCATACAACTGTTGGTATGTGAGCCGTTCATCATCAGCCAAAGCATTGCGCACTTCTTTTGGCATGGCTTGCATATAAGACCTGGCTTCAGTTTTTTTGCGTTGCCCACCAGCCAGCAACAAATCAACGAGTTCAAATCTAGGGACGACAGCATCTGGGTCTTTTTTGACCAATGCTTTCAAAAAGCGCACTGCCAATGTTGGTTGCCCACGATGCAATGCTTGCTGGGCAGATAAATAAAGAAACTGCACATCCATGCGTTCAAGCACCAATGGTGGGGATGTTTTTTGTTTATTCACTTTATTAGGTGAACTAGATTCATCACTATGTTGCTTTTGCGGTGTTGCGGCACAACCTGCAACCAATATTAAAACACAACCATATGCAGCTAAGCTAAATTTCATGGTCAAAGCATGAATGCTTATGTGTGATGTGGCAACTTTTGAAACTTTCCACCGAATTGCACATCATCAGTAAGCACCCAGCAATGTACTTCTGCAACCTGACCTTGGCACACACTAACTATCGGATAAACAAAACCTTCCCAAGCATTGGTCAAGTCTGTTGGTGATGGTTTTGCTGGGCAATCAGGGTGCGAGTGGAACACACCTATAATTTCTTGCCCGCTGCCGCGAAGTTCAGAGTCAATGGCTTGATAACCTGATGGGTCAAGTTGAAATCTATCTGCTGCGCGTTCTTCGTTGATGTTGGTGACTTGGCGAACTTCACTCACTTGCCAGCCTTGGGCATCAGCTTTACCAATCAACAAGCCACAAATTTCATCTGGATAACCTTGAGCAGCAATATCTTGCATCATTTGTAGTGATGCGACCGAAAATACACAAGACTGCGCACTTTCAGCTTGCTCTATTACTGTCAAGTAAGCCTCACTGAGAAAACGCTCTGGCACTGGAATATCGGATTTACTCATTCACAAAACCTTGGAAAATTGTTTTTTATTTGTTTTTTGACGTAGATGTTCATCAAATACCATCGCAACATTGCGAATCATCAAGCGACCCGCAGGTAATACCACCAAAGAAGTATCTGACAGGGTTAATAAACCATCATCCTGCATCTCTTGTAAATCCTCGAGTGAATCTGCAAAATGTTGTTGAAATGCAATGCCAAAGTCAGCCTCAAACACTGAAAAGTCTATTTGAAAGTCACACATTAAACGCATAATCACAGCACGCCTTAAATGGTCTTCATCGGATAATGTATACCCACGGAAAACCGCCAAACCATCTGTTTCAATCGCTGACTGGTAGGCATCCATTTCTTTTTTATTTTGGAAAAAACTGCCACCCACATAACCAATAGAGGTCAACCCCAAACCAATCAAATCGCAATCAGCTTGTGTCGAATAGCCTTGGAAATTTCGGTATAACTCACCCTCTTGCTGCGCAAGCGTTAATTCATCATCAGGTTTGGCGAAATGATCCATACCAATAAACACATAACCCGCATCAATGAGTTTATTGATGCTATGCTCTAAGATGTTCAGCTTTTCTTGAGGGCTAGGCATTGCCGATTCATCAATACGCCGTTGTGGCATAAACATTTCAGGTAAATGTGCATAATTAAACAAGGCAATTCTATCAGGACTAAATGCAATAATTTGGTCTAGCGTTGTATCAAATGTTTCCACTGTTTGATGTGGTAAACCATACATCAGGTCGATATTCATCGACTTAAAACCTTCGCGACGAGCATCTGCAAGCACATGAAGTGTCACTTCTTTGCTCTGAATGCGATTGACTGCCTTTTGTACCACAGGGTCAAAATCTTGAACCCCCATGCTCATGCGATTAAAACCGACTTCGCGCAATGTTTTCACCGTTTCAGGTGTGCATTCTCTAGGGTCCATTTCAATGCTGTATTCAGCATTGGCATCATCCACAAACTGGAAACGTTCGCGCAACTTGCCCATCAAAGCTCTGATTTGTTTATCATTTAAAAAAGTCGGAGTGCCGCCACCAAAATGAAGCTGGGTCACAGGGCGCGTATTACCCACCAAGTCTGCCACAGCATCAATTTCTTTGAATAATAAATCCAAATAAGGCTGTGCACGGTCGTACTGTTTGGTGACAATTTTGTTGCAGCCACAGTAATAACAAACCGTGTTGCAGAAAGGAATATGGATATATAAGGACAGCGGCGCATCATCTTCTGCCACTCGTTTTAAAGTTTCAGTATACACTGTGCAACCAATGCCATCATGAAACATTGGTGCTGTTGGATATGATGTGTATCTAGGCCCTGCTTTATCGTGTTTTTTGATTAATGTTAAATCAAAAAGATCGGCACCGCCCAAGTGGGCAGTGCCTTTATTGTTCTTGGTCATGTTATTTTGTTTCTTTTTTTAAATATGCAATAATATTTTGCGTGTCATCTTCTGAAAGGTTGGCAACATTTTTACCTGCACGGTCAACATGACGACCATGACGAATGCGTAAGTTTAATAAGTAATCGCTCATTTCTGCAAGCTTCATAGTTTTGGCACGATTACCACGCACTTTAATTGCCGATGGTGAGCTATGGCATGATTTACATGTTGATGAGAACAACTTTGAACCCTTGCCTACATCAGCTTTAAAGCGCAAATCGTGTACATAATGAGCCACATCTTCAATATCAGGATTGTTTAGCTGATGACGTTTACTCGTCATCTTCGTGCCAGTACGACCATAGCGAATCGTATGCACCGTGTCTTTTAAGCTTAAGTTAGAATAAACAAGGTTTTTAGCACCCATGCCTGTTTTGGCACGACCATCAAAACCATGGCAAGTCGCACAAACTTGTTTGAAACGTTCTTTACCATTTGCCATGTTAATTTTGCGCTTGAAAGTAAAAATATAATCAATCACATCTTCAATACCTGAAGCATCCAAGTCATAACGTTTTGGCACCATTGCAGTGCCTCGGATACCATAGGCAATAATACGCCTTAACTCATCGCGGTCGACCACTTCAGCCAAAGCTGTTAAGTCCCTTGCTGGGTATGGCTTTAGCTTTTTACCCATCTCAGAAACCTTTCCATCCATACCATGGCATGAAGCGCAGTTTTGCTCATAAAGGTCTTTACCATGTATATCCGATGCAACAGCATTGCCCGCAAACAACATTGAACACCCTATTGTGATTACTACTTTTTTTAACATACTCCCTCCCGAATACATATTGTATAATAAGCTTTATTTAAATTTTTTGAGCTTGGATATATAATACCAAGGCATCAATTTGTTCAGATGAAAGTTTTTTGCCAAATTTAGGCATCCGTTTTTTACCATCGGTGATGGTTGTGCGCAAAACTTCAGCATCAGCATTCATCATTTTAACTGCAGGACCAACCTTCTTTCTATCTAACGCATGACACATCTTACACTTTTGACTGAATATTTTTGCACCATCGGGCATATCTGATGCCAGCGCTGGTTGCGCTAAAAATGCAGCGACGGCAAGTGTTGCGCCTGCTTTCAATAATGCCTCCATTTATACTCTCCAACCAAACATCAAATTAATGACTTGGATAAATTTGGGGGAACTATGCGCTCACCCATCAAAACTTACAATGATTTACCTCACAAAACCACTTATAAGCTGATGTTTTATTGGCAAATTCACCTTCTACTTGTGCTTCATATGCTAGCCTCAGCATCTCACCCATCGCTGGTGATGCTTTCATGCCCCACTCAAGTAACAACTTCCCCGTGATAATCGCAGGCTCTTCACATAATGTTATACCCAAGCCTTCCGCCAAGTTTAACCAAACCAATGCGGGTCTACTTGGTGGCGCAGGGTGGCGACCATTAGAATCTGCCTCAGTCAGTATTTCCCATAGCTTAATATTGGAGGGTAATAGGCGTTTAGCCAGTCTTTTTACCGCTCTCGTTGTAGGCTCCCCACTAAAATGGGCAACATGCTCACATACAAGTGGTTTTACTTTCTTCACTAACCCTTTCGGTGCAGAAATTGCGTGTAAAAAATCCAAACTGGACTTTACACCCGCTTTCCCGTGGTTTGGTGAACATATTTTACCCTCTTCATTGGTAAATGTGACATCTGGCTTGCCCAAATCATGGCAAAGTGCTGCAAAAACAAGGGTGATACTGTCCTTTTCAGATAAGCTTCGTAAGCTGCATAACTTCCTTGCTTCATCCACCACCAAACAAGTATGAATCCAAACATCACCTTCTGGATGCCAAAAGGCATCTTGAGGGCAGCTCTGCAAAGCTTTTAATTGCGGATATAAGCTATCCCAACCCATATCTTGAAGCGCTTTTAAGCCAAATGAAGGTTGCTCAGCCTTCGCCCACTTCAACCATTCATCCCAGATGCGCGATGCAGGAAGTGTCTTAGCTTCTACCAATAATTTTTCACACAATAAAGCCGTGTCTTTATCCAAAGCTAAGGCAAACCGTGCTGCAAACTGCATGGCTCGCAACGGACGCAGCGGGTCTTCAACAAATGCAGACGAAACATGTTTTAATTTCCTATGCTGTAAATCCTGCTGCCCATGATGAAAGTCTAACAATGTTTTTTTGAGCGGGTCATACATCATGGCATTGATGGTGAAGTCTCGCCGAAGTGTTGCTTGTTCAGGTGCTAAATGTGGATCACATTGAACATCAAATCCCTGATGACCTTGCCCCGTCTTTATTTCTTTTCGCGGCAAAGCAATATCAATTTCCAACTTATCCAACCAAAGTTTTCTCACGCCAAACTGTTTGCCCACATGCTCACAATGTCCAAGTGCCTTTAATACGCTTTCGAGCTTTTTTTCTTCAAGACCAAACACTTCAATATCCCAATCTTTAGGCACAATACCAAGCAATAAATCACGCACGCAGCCGCCAACCAGCCAAGCTTGACCACCAGCTTCCGCTAAAACCGAACAAACAGACAGAATAACATCAGGTAACTTAGAGTTTACTATGTTTTTCACCATGCCTGAAACTGTAACGGCAACAACACCTTAAAACAAAGTTTTAACTGAGCTTTAAAAATACACATGTGACTTTTAACCTTGCTTGCTTTACGCTCCGCAGCTTATATGTAATCAGTGAAGCAATTTATATTAGATAGCAAGATAGCAATCAAAGAGGTGAATATAAAAGTATGGGCTTTCAGTGGGACGACAAGTATTCAACAGGTAATATAGAAATTGACAATCAGCACAAACAAATCTTTGCCTACCTTGATGAGCTGGAAGAACATATAGAAAATGGCGCTTCGCAAGAATGGGTTGAGCAATTTATGTCTGCGGTTGGTTTATTTACACGCAGCCACTTTTGTTATGAAGAAATGTGTATGCGTAAGGCAAAGTGTGCTGTTGCCTCTCAGAATAAAATACAACATAGCAAACTACTTGCCGCATTCGCTGCCGCTAAAAAACGTTTTGAACGCGATGGTGTGAGTGACGAATTCTTGGATCAACTACGCAAGTTTCTTACCAGTTGGCTGGTGAACCACATCATGAAAATTGATGTTCAACTTAAAAATTGCTAAAATAATATATAAGCTCCAAAGTTCTCCTAATAAATTGATTGCTCATTGAGCTTGTCGAACTATACTGCGCTCCCTTTTATCAAATTACCGTGAAGTAGCTTGCATAAAAAGGAATCTGAAACGGGCATACCCGTCGGATTATATCATAACTTGGAGTTCAACATGACTGACTATGTTTTAGAAGCAGAACTACGTGAAAACACAGGCAAAGCACACACCCGCCGCCTGCGTCACGCTGGTAAATTGCCAGGCATCATCTATGGCGGAGGCAAGCCCGATTTACCTATCATCTTGGACTACAATGAAACTGCCAAGATTATGTTGCGTGACGAAGCATTTTACACCTCAATGCTTGAAATTAAAGTGAAAGGCAGCCGTGGTAAAAACACCGTACTTTTGAAAGACACCCAATGGGACCCAATTTATGACACCCCAACACATGTGGATTTCTTCCGTGTATCTGGTAGTGATTCAGTAACTGTGTCTGTACCTGTGCATACCATTAACGTGGAAGACTGCCCAGGCGTGAAAGCAGGCGGACAACTTTCTGTAATTCGCCATGAGCTTGAAATCACATGTCGTGCTGATGCTATCCCTGATAATGTCGAAATTGATTGTGCAACGTTCGAACTTGACCAAATCGTACATATTGATGACATTACATTGCCTGACGGTATGGAAGTTATCCGTGATGTGAACTTCACTGTACTTAGTATTGTAGAGCCAAAACGCATGGAAGAACCTGAAGTCGTAGCTGATGAAGCTGTTGAAGGTGGAGCGGCTGCAACTGATGAAGATGCTAAAAATTCATCTGAAGGCGACAAAGAAGCATAAATATGAAAATGCTTGTTGGGCTTGGTAACCCAGGCTCCAAGTATGAGAGAACACGCCATAACATCGGCTTTCGTTTTCTCGATTTACTCGCAAAATCCGAGGGGTTGAGCTTTGGCTCTGCCCCTCGTTTTCGTGCAGAGACGGCAACTTGCACCATAAATGATGAAAAAGTACTGTTGGTGAAGCCGCAAACATTTATGAACAACAGTGGTGAAGCCATTGCTCCACTCGCCAAGTATTATGATATTAAACCAGCCAATATTACCGTGGTTTATGATGATTTGGATTTACCATCAGGTAAACTGCGCATCAAGTCAGGTGGCGGACATGGCGGACATAATGGTTTGCGCTCATTAAACCAACATTTACCCAATGTCGATTATACCCGTGTCAAAATTGGCATTGGTAGACCACCAAGTGGTGACATTACCCCTTGGGTCTTGGGTGGTGCTGATGAGGGTGATAGAGCGGATGAGTTGCGTATATTTGATGCCCTTTTACCGCATATACCGCTACTTCTGGCTGGTGAGCGCGACAAAGCTGCCAACAAAATTCATCACACATTGCAAAGCTAAATTAAAATTACACAGGAATTATCATGGCACTAAGTATCGGTATTGTAGGACTTCCCAATGTTGGCAAATCAACATTATTTAACGCGCTCAATGGCGGCGGCGCTGAAGCTGCCAACTATCCATTTTGCACCATTGACCCCAATGTTGGGCTTGTTCCCGTGCCTGATGCGCGCCTCAAACCCTTGATTGATATTGTTAAACCACAAGCCGTACAACATGCCGTGGTTGAGTTTGTGGATATTGCAGGTTTGGTTGCAGGTGCGGCAAGCGGGGAAGGCTTGGGCAACAAGTTCCTTGGCAATATCCGTGAATGTTCAGCCATTGCTCATGTGGTGCGCTGCTTTGATGATGATAATATCACCCATGTGCATGATAAAGTGAATCCAGTATCAGACATTGAAACTATTGATACTGAACTCATGCTCAAAGACATGGAAAGCATCGAAAAAGCAATGGAGCGTCAACAAAAGTTGGCCCGTTCTGGCGGCAACAAAGATGCTGAGAACGCGATGGCTGCGATGAAAGCAGTGCTAAGTCAATTGGAAGACGGCACAACTGTTCGCCGCCAACAACATGAAAATTCTATTCTAGAAATCATTAAATCTTTAAACTTACTCACGGCAAAACCCGTGTTATATGTTGCCAATGTGGATGATGGCTCATTGCCTGATGGCAATGCTTATGTAGAGCAGGTGCGGTCTTTTGCCAAAGCTGAAGGTGCAGAAGTTGCGGTAGTATCGGCGCAAATCGAATCCGAATTGGTGGAGATGGATGAAGAAGATAAAATGGAATTTTTATCTGATTTTGGGCTAACCGAACCAGGGTTAAACACCGTGATTCGCACGGCGTTTACATTACTTAAACTTGCCACTTATTTCACCGCAGGTGTGAAAGAAGTTCGCGCTTGGACCATTCATGTCGGTGATACAGCCCCACAAGCCGCAGGTGTCATTCACACTGACTTTGAAAAAGGTTTTATCCGCGCCGAAGTCATTGCCTATGATGATTTCGTAAACCTTGGTGGCGAAGCCAAGTGTAAAGAAGCGGGCAAAATGCGCTTAGAAGGTAAAGAATATATTGTGAAAGATGGCGATATTCTTCACTTCCGCTTTAACGTTTAAGCTGTTTTCACAACCAAAAGTTTAAGGAAAATACCATGCACATCGTTCATGGTGTCTTGCAATAGCTGTGGTGAATCAATCGCCGCACGCTGCTGCAAACAACGCCATGTTTCATGCCTTGCATCGGTTGGCAACTGTCCAATAGATGCCCACAATTCAACGCGCACAATATTTTCAAGCTGTCTGTATTGTAGATAAACCTCTGCCAATGTTAAACCATGTTCTCGCCAAGC
>DQSL01000141.1 GCA_015663235.1 Mariprofundaceae bacterium | reverse complement strand
TTAAAAAAGTCAGCTAAGGGAAGGTAAACTTTACTGACAGGAGCAAATTTTTCATCAACCATGATTTCATCACCAAAATGTAAAGCAACTTCTGCCGCCTCCATAGGGTTCTCTTCCTTTAGAATCGCATACGATTTGCGTGCTTCAGCCAGTGCCGCAACCTCCCGCCCCTTTTTCCAAAGCTCATGGGCAAGACGAAGATGTAATGTCGGGTCGCCTTCATGAAGTACACATAACTCCTGTAAGGTTTCAATAGAATCATTAGCAACACTCATTTTTTTCTTTTCATTCTCCCCTTGCGCGACTAACTTGCGACTCTAATTCTTAATAGTAGGATGTCTAGGGAGGAAATATGAAATTATCAGATGCCGTTGCACAACTGCGCAATGCACGTGCTGCACATAAAGCTTGGGTGGCTAGAGCTGAAGCACTCATCGCGGGTATGAACGTGGATAAAGAGCATATTCCTATGCTGCCAACAGACTGTGTTTTTGGAAAATGGTACTATGGCTCAGGGCAAATGTTGCGCAACCTTCCTGCATATCATGCAATGGAAAAACCGCATGATGAATTACACCGCACATATATGAAAATCTTTAAACTTTTGTTTGATGAACCTGATGTGTCTGCATTTGGACGTTTATTTGGCGGCAAAGCAAAAGCAAAAGCTGAGCAATTAAAGCAAGCTGAAGCACTGTTTTCCCGCTTACAAAATATTTCCGAAGAAGTATGTGAGGTGCTTGAAACTTTAGAAAAACAGTTGATTGCTGCCGCACATAAAGCAAACAAAAACACCATCAACAAAACATTAGGCTAATTTATCAACCTAAAACAAGAAAAGGCTCGCAGTGCGGGCCTTTTTTTGTGCTTATAACATTGAACACCTACATTAAAACGCGTTCAATACCACCGTCTTTGATGCGTTCTACAAACATTTTCTGCCAATCATCACCATGCAACTGTTTGGCAAGTTCCACCACAATATAATCAGCCTCAACCCCTGACACATCTTCAAGCCTAGATAGGCCTTGCAAACATGCAGGGCATGATGTGAGAATCTTCTGATCTTCACCCCCCAATAGCTTAAGCTTTTCACTAGCTTCAACCATTTTTTCTTCTTTGCGTGCGCGAATTTTTCCTGAAATTTCAGGGTGTGCAGCCGCCAGTGTACCCGCCTCAGCACAACACTCTTCAGATTCCACAGATGGTTTATGCAACAATGATTCAATCACCACTTCAGAACCATGGCGTTTAAGTGGATTATGGCATGGCTCATGATACATGTATTGCACGCCTTCAACATTATCCACACTCACACCTTTGGTCATCAAATACTCATGAATATCAATCAATGGCGCATCTTTAAACACTTCTTGAAGCTCATAACGCTCAAGCTGGTCATAACATGTACCGCAAGAGACAATCACTGCTTCAAAATCAAGGTATGACAGCGCATTTTTCAAGCGGTGAAACAACACACGATTGTCATAGGTCATTTGGTCACCTTGTTTGTGGTCGCCTGATGCCGTGCTTGGATAACCACAACATAAATACGATGGTGGCAACACCACATTTAACCCCAAATCAAACAACATGGCTTGGGTAGCAATACCCACTTGCGAGAACAAGCGCTCAGAGCCACAGCCTGGAAAATAAAACACAGCTTTACCATTGGCTTTTTTCGGGTCGCGTAAAATCGGAATCATGTTTTTATCGCGTGATTCAATGCCCAATATTTGACGCGATGTTTTAAGAGGCAAGGTTGGTAGCGGGCGTTCCACAAAGTTAATCACTTGTGCTTTAATACCATCAAGGTTTCGTGTTGCTGCAGGTTTATCTTGAATGACACCCATAATTTTTGCTGCTTTATGCAACCATTGATGCCCCTTATAACTCCAACGAATACCCACTTCTCGAACAATTTTAAGTAAGTCTGGGTTTTGAATCACTAAAAACATCAGTGATAATTTAGACACAATATTAAACCGAGCTTGCCCTTTATCTTTAAGCAAGGCGCGCATTTTTTCGGTGACTTCACCAAAATCAATATCCACAGGACATGGTGCTTCGCATTTATGACAAATAGTGCAGTGGTTGGCAACATCGTGCAGCCCTTCAAACTGCTCAAAAGATATGCCAGCACCCGTTTGTGATTCATACAAAAAGGCTTCAATAATCGCACCTGATGCTTGAATCTTATTGCGTGGTGAATACAGCATATTAGCACGCGGAAAATGAGTGTTACACACAGGTTTACACTTGCCACAACGTAAACAAGGTGAAATTTCTTCAGAAAGCTCGGTTAAATCAGCAGCTTCCATAATCACCGCTTCATGCTCCAATAAATTAAAACTTGGCGTATAAGTTAAGCTTAAATCAAGCCCAGGCTGCAACTTGCCCCGATTAAACAAGTCTTCTGGGTCTGCGCTTTTTAAGTAATGCGCAGTTTCGGCTAATATTTCATCACTTAAATATGCCAACTTGGTGATACCAATACCATGTTCGCCAGAAATCACACCACCCAACGCTTCAGCCTTGTGCATCACCTTCTCAACCACATGATGGGCTTTACGCATCATCACATAATCATTGGAATTGACAGGGATATTGGTATGCACATTGCCATCGCCTGCGTGCATATGTGTTGCCACAACAATTCGCCCAGATAACACACGCTGATGAATGGCTTTGATACTTTCCACCAAACCATCATTACCTTGCAAACGTTCCAAGAGTGGTGCTTCCACTTCTTTACGGTATGAAATGCGCAAGTCACCACGCTGAATGACAGCAAACAGCGTGTCTTCATCTGTATAGTTCACATCATCAAGGTAGGTAGCCAAATCTTTAGCAGGCTGGTGCAACGATTTCAAAAATTGTTGCCACTTTTGTTGTGCCGTATCAACAACAACCAAACAAGCATCCAATTTCTCACCTAAATACACATCATCTTCTAGGCCTAACTCTTGACGCACAAGCTGGTCATCAGAGTTCAGTTTGGTTTTGGTCTCCGCAAAGTAAGTGGCTAAACCTTCCAACATATCCAACTTGTTGGCGATAGAGTTTTCAATGTTCAGCAGCTCAATATAATCATTGTATTCAGAAAGACGCGGCAATGGAATCACCACATCTTCATTCATTTTAAAGGCGCGGGTATGTTTGGCAATGGCTGCCATGCGTCCTCTATCACCCCAAAAACGACCCCTATCTTCTTGAGAAATCGCCACAAAACCTTCGCCATTACCATCGGATGCAAACTTGCAAATATCCGCACATATTTGGGCAACACTTACTTCATCATCACCCGACACATCAATCAATAAAACAACACGTGGGCGTTCCCTACGTGTTGCTTTACTTACATAATTAATCGCTTTGATATATTTCTCATCAAAATGCTCGAAACCTTCCAAGTAAACATCTTCAATGGCATCGACATGGGTTTTAATATTGACCAAAGCTTGGGTTGCATCATCAAGCTTTTGCCCAAAAAATTCGCAACATACGGTACGCGTTACATCATAAGCGCGGTGTAGAATAAAGGTGGCTTCAGTAATAAAGCCGTCTGTACCCTCTTTTTGGATACCTGGTAACCCGCCCATCGCCTTGCGCGTCACATCTTTGCCCAAACCTTCACGGCGGAAAATTGAGCCTGCTAAAGTCAATATTTCTTCGGAGAGAATAGTTTTTGAAACTGCAGAGGTTTTGGTAAGTTTGAATTGCACTTCATCTTCATCATGCAACTTGCCCATATTATGATTCAAACGCTCAACCAATAACCAATGTCCATCGGGTGTAACCATCTTCCAACTTAAGAGATTATCAACACAAGTTCCCCAAATCACCGCATGTTTCCCGCCAGCATTGGAAGCCACATTACCACCAATGGTACATGCCCAAAGGCTCGTGGGGTCAGTTGCAAAAACATTGGGTTTGGAGGCATCCATGACTTTACCTGTCACCGCACCTGCACCCGCAGAAATTGTGGCAACTTCACCTTTTTCACCAATATTTTGGGTAATGACTTTGCCAATATAGTCGAATTTCTCGACATTGATAATCACGGAGTCGTTAGAAAGCGGCACAGAACCACCGCACAAACCAGTGCCGCCACCGCGTGGAATCACCACCAAATCAAGGTCCGCAATAGCTCGAATCAAACCTGGTAATTCATCAGCATTGTCAGGTGTAAGTACGCAAAAAGGTAAATGCGAACGCCAATCGGTGGCATCGGTGGCATGATGGCTTAAAGTGAATGCATCAAAATGTACATTATTCTTGTGTGTATATTTTGCCAACGCACGTTTGGCATTGCGCCTGCGTTTGTTCTCTTGTTCAAACCAGCTATAAAACTTTTTAAGCATTCGCTCGGTGCAACACACCACCTTCATTGCACGCTGATTACCTTCCGCACCATCTTTGATGCGTGTTATACGTTTTTGGTGCTGGTAACGCATTTTTTTCAAGCGTTTGGGATGTTTTAGAAGGTCATTTTTAAGGAAAATATTGCGCTCAACAACCCAAACATCGCCCAATATATCAAACAGCAACCGTGCTGAACTGCCTGTTTTACGTTGCGACCTAAGCACATTTAGATCATCCCAAATCTCTTCACTTAAAAAGCGTTTTACAATCTCACGGTCTGAATAAGACGTGTAATTGTATGGTATTTCACGGATATGTTCACTCACCAAAGCCACTCCATAGCTTGCTCAAAATAGACCAACCTTAAAACCTGTATCTTAAAAAACTGCGCTAGCGTAACAGCCTTACATGAAAATAAACTAAATGATTGCATATGCGTGAATTTGTAACTGTTCTCATCCGCTTCAAATGGTTAGGGTGCGCTCAGATTATTGTAGGAGATATAAACCCATGGCAAAGCAAGACGATTCCTTTTCAGCATTTGACCAAGCAGCACTGGATTACCATAGCCAACCCACGCCTGGTAAAATCAGCGTGCGCCCCAGTAAACCATGTGTCACCCAGCGTGATTTGGCACTTGCTTACTCACCTGGTGTAGCGATTCCCTGCTTAGAAATTGAAAAAGACCCTGCCAAAGCTGATTTATATACATCTCGCGCCAATTTGGTTGGCGTGATTAGCAATGGTACTGCTGTGCTTGGCTTGGGTAATATTGGTGCGCTTGCAAGCAAACCAGTGATGGAAGGTAAAGGTATTTTATTCAAACGATTTGCCGATATTGATGTGTTTGATATTGAAATTGATGAACTCGACCCTATGGCATTTGTGGAAACCGTTGCCCGCCTTGAGCCAACCTTTGGCGGCATCAATTTGGAAGACATCAAAGCGCCCGAATGTTTTATTATTGAAGAAGAATTAAAGAAACGGGTGAACATTCCCGTGTTGCATGATGACCAACATGGTACGGCAGTGATTACTGCCGCAGCCCTGATTAATGCGCTTATCTTGCAAGACAAAAAGATTGAAGATGTAAAAATCGTCTGTCTTGGCGCTGGTGCTGCTGGTTTTGCTTGTATGCGTTTGATTGAAGAGCTTGGTGCGCAGAAAAAGAACATGTATTTCCTTGACCGTAAAGGTGTGATTTACAACAACCGTGGCGATGCCTTACCCTTCCATAAGGCCCACTTCGCCAATGGTGACAAAGACACAAGCCTTGAAGAAGTGATGCATAATGCGGATGTTTTCCTTGGGCTTTCACAAGGTAATATGGTGTCTCCTGAAATGCTACAAAGTATGGCAGATAAACCCATTGTTTTTGCGATGGCAAACCCTACACCTGAAATCAATTATGATGTTGCGATGGAAACACGCCCTGATTTAATCATGGCAACAGGTCGCTCAGACCATCCCAATCAAGTGAACAATGTGCTTGGTTTCCCTTTTCTATTCCGTGGTGCATTAGATGTTCGCGCCACCACGTTTAATGAGGAAATGAAAATTGCTGCGGTGTTTGCCCTTGCCGAGCTAGCACGCGAAGAAGTGCCTGCGTCCGTGCTTCAAGTGTATGGTGAAAAAGAGCTTCGTTTTGGACCACAATACATTCTGCCCAAACCTTTTGACCCACGTTTGATTGAAGTCGTGCCAACTGCAGTCGCTAAAGCAGCCGTCGAGACAGGTGTTGCCAAACAACCCATCACTGATTTTAAGGCTTACGCCCAAGACTTGGCAGGTCGCATCGACCAATCCCGCACATTTATGCGATTGCTTACTGAAAAAGCCAAACAACAACCTGCACGCTTGGTCTTGCCCGAAGGCGAAGACCCAACTGTGATTCATGCAGCATCCGTGATGGCAAGAGAAGGCATTGCCAAGCCTCTACTGTTGGGTGACCCCAAGGTGGTTCAAACCCAAGCTAAAATGATGCGTTTGGACATGAATGATGTTGAAATCATCGACCCACATCATGAAGACTCGCGCTTTGATAGCCTTGCCGACGCGCTCTATTTC
This sequence comes from Mariprofundaceae bacterium, assembly GCA_015663235.1. GTDB lineage: Bacteria > Pseudomonadota > Zetaproteobacteria > Mariprofundales > Mariprofundaceae > Ghiorsea. The sequence goes on along the minus strand of DQSL01000141.1, from coordinate 13,923 downwards.
GACCGCAAACGTCAAGGTGTATTGCGTCATGAAGCCATTAAATTATTACGTCATGATAAAAATATTTTAGCCTCATTGCTAGTCAGGCAAGGTTTTGCTGATGGTATGCTTGCAGGACGAACCAAACATTATCCTGATACGCTGCGCCCTATTCTCAAGGTCTTAGCACATAATGAAAAAACAGGTGAACACCACCATGTTTATGGCATGTATATTTTGATTATGGAAGAACGTGCTTATTTCTTGGCAGACTGCACCGTAAATGTGGATATGGATGCAGCCCAACTTGCAGGGCTTGCCCAACAAACTGCAGACACCGTTGCTTCGTTAGGTTGGGAGCCTAAAGTTGCGATGTTATCTTTTTCCAACTTTGGCAGCTCCAATCACCCTGAATCGAAAAAAGTTGCTGATGCGGTGGCTATGTTGCATGAGACAAACCCTGATTTGGTGGTGGATGGTGAAATGCAGGCAGACACCGCAGTCAACACCAGTATTTTGCAGCAATATCCATTTTCAAAGCTTCAAGATGGTGCAAATGTACTTATCTTCCCCACCATGCAAGCGGGTAATATTGCTTACAAATTACTTAAAGAATTGGGTAATGGCACAGCAATCGGCCCTATCTTGATGGGTTTGCCGCAGCAGGTGCATGTCTTACAAACAGGCGCAAGTGTTGATGATATTGTGAATATGGCTACCATAGCTTCAGTTCGCACCACAACTTAACAACACTGGGAGGGGAAAATGCAAAGTATTTTAAAGCATATTCCGTTGTTTTCGGAATTGGATGAAGAAGAGCTCGCATCCATTTATAAGCTTATCACCATCAACGATGTTGCCAAAAAAACTGTCGTTCTACATGAAGGTGAAGAAGGTGGCTCGCTGTTCATTATTCTCGAAGGTTCTGTTAAAATATCCTATTATGCACCTGATGGTCGTGAAATTGTGCTTTCATTGCTTGAAGGAGGTGCTTACTTTGGTGAAATGTCCTTGCTTGATAAGCAGCCTCGCTCAGCAACAGTTAGCACATTAACAGACTCAAAACTTGCCCAAATTCGCAGTGTAGACTTTGAACGTTTACTACTCAAACAGCCCAAAGTGTCTCTCAAACTTCTTGGGGAAACGGTTAATCGCTTACGCCGCACCAGCCAGCTTTTAGAACGTGTTAGCACCATGGATGTACCGCACCGTTTATATTATTACCTCAAAGATTTCGGTGACCGCTTTGGTAAAGAAGATGCGAGTGGTGCAACTATTGTTAAACTACCAACACATCAAATGATTGCTGACCAACTGTCTACCAGCCGAGAAACCATCTCCCGCGCCGCAAGTGCGCTCAAAAAAGAAGGTATCATTGTAAAAACAGACAACCCTGGTGAGTCAAAAATAGATATGGGCGCACTGGAAACACTATTACAAGCTATCTACTAATGCCCATAGACATCAGCAAAGCAACTACCTATGCTTCTGCTTGAAAAGACAGACACAATATATGAACCAAACATTTCGTGAACCAAACATTTTGGAGTTAAACCATGGATGAGAGCAACCTAAACCCTACAATTCCCGTCTTAATCGAAGATGAGATGAAAAGCTCATACCTTGATTATGCGATGAGCGTGATTATTGGTAGAGCGCTTCCTGATGCGCGGGATGGTTTAAAGCCTGTGCATAGGCGTATTCTTTATGCCATGCAAGATTTGGGTTCAACATCCGATAAACCCTACAAAAAATCAGCACGTATTGTTGGCGATGTGATTGGTAAATACCATCCCCACGGTGATACTGCTGTGTATGATGCCATGGTGCGCATGGCGCAACCTTGGAGTATGCGCCATGTGTTGGTAGATGGTCAAGGTAACTTCGGTTCTGTGGATGGCGATTCCCCTGCGGCTATGCGTTACACTGAATCACGCATGAGCAAACTGTCTGCTGAACTATTGGCAGACCTTGAAAAAGACACCGTAGACTTTGGCCCCAACTATGATGAATCATTATCTGAGCCAAAAGTATTGCCTGCCAAGTTCCCTAACCTGCTGGTCAACGGCTCGCAAGGCATTGCCGTGGGTATGGCGACCAATATTCCACCTCACAATCTTGGTGAAGCGATTAACGCAATTATTGCGCTCACCAAAAACATAGATATTGATGATGAAGAGTTGATGCAAATCATGCCTGGTCCTGATTTTCCAACAGCAGGTTTTATTTATGGTCGCAAGGGTATGCGTGATGCATTTGCTAGCGGTCGTGGTTCTGTCACCATGCGCGCTAAAGTTATCATTGAGCGCAATGCGCGCACCAAACGTGAGTCTTTGGTGGTGGCTGAGCTTCCTTATCAGGTCAACAAAGCAAAGCTACACAAATATATTGCTGAATTAGCGCGTGATAAAAAGCTTGAAGGTATTTCTGAAGTCCGCGATGAATCCGACCGTGATGGTATGCGTTTGGTGATTGATTTGAAGCGCAATGAAGTACCCGAAATCATCATTAACAACCTTTATAAACAAACGGCTATGCAGTGCAACTTTAGCTGCAACTACTTATCTCTTCTTGATGGGCAGCCTAAACTTTGCGGTGTTCGTGAATTATTGCTCCATTTCTTAGACCACCGCCGCCAAGTCGTCACCCGCCGCAGCTTATTTGATTTGAAAAAAGCGGAAGCACGTTTGCATATCTTAGAAGGTTTATTAATCGCGCTCGACAATATTGATGCTGTGATTAAATTGATTCGTGCCAGCAAAACAGGCGCTGAAGCCAAAGAAAACTTATGCACCACATTTAATCTATCTGAAAAACAAGCCCAAGCCATTTTAGATATGCGGTTGCAACGTTTGACGGGGCTTGAATACGATAAAATCAAAGCTGACCATGATGACACTTTGGCAATCATCACCGCTTTGAAAGAAATCTTGGCTGATGAAAAGCTGTTGATGAAAGTGATTGTAGAAGAGTTAGAAATGGTGCGCGATAAATATGCCACGCCAAGACTATCTCAAATCATTGATGAAACGGCAGAGTTGTCTATTGAAGACTTGATTACTGAAGAAGATATGGTCGTCACCATTTCCAACGAAGGTTATATCAAACGCAATGCAACCACGCTTTACCGTGCGCAACGTCGTGGTGGTAAAGGCAAAACTGCCATGACCACCAAAGAAGAAGATTTTGTACAACAACTCATGGTCGCTTCCACCCACGACTTCTTATTGTTCTTCTCCGATAAAGGGCGTGTGTTCCGCAAGAAAGTATATGAAATACCACAAGCTGGTCGGGCAACACGTGGCAAAGCTTTGGTCAACTTACTTCCTGTTGAAAAAGATGAAAAGATTTCAGCTACACTTGCCGTACGCGAGTTTGAAGAAGATAAATATATTGTGATGGCAACCACCAATGGTGTTATCAAGAAAACACGCCTCACCGAATACAAAAACATCCGTACCAACGGTATTATTGCGATTCGTTTGGATGATGATGATGATTTAATGGCTGTTGCGATCTCCAATGGCGAGCAAGACATCATGCTTGCCTCCAGCAATGGTAAAGCGATTCGCTTTAGTGAAAAAGATGCGCGCCCACTTAGCCGCAGCACACGCGGAGTCACTGGTATTCGCATGAGCAAAGGCAATCGTGTGATTTCTATGTCTGTTGTTGCTGATAAAGCAACATTACTTGCCGTGTCTGAAAATGGATTTGGTAAACGCACTGCGGTAGGCGAATACAACACCCAGAAACGTGGCGGGCAAGGTGTCTTCACCCTTAAAACAGGTGGGCGCAATGGTGATATGATTGCAGCACTTCAAGTGCTTGATGATGACCAAGTGATGATGATGACTGATTCTGGTCGCTTGGTGCGCATTCGCATGAATGGTGTGTCGGTGATTGGTCGCAATACCCAAGGTGTTACACTGATTGATTGCTCGAAAAAAGAACGGGTGATTGGTGCTGTTCGCGTAGCTGAAAAACAAGATGACCAAGACTATGATGTGGTTGAAAGTGATTTTGATGCGGTTGAACCAACCACTGATGATAACACAAGCGGTGAAGGAACAAGTGAATGATCGACAGAAAATCACTGCGCAGCAATGCTGCTGCCATGGAAGAGGCACTCAAAAAACGCGGTCTGAAAAACATCGAAGAAGGTTCTTCTTGGTCTAAAGCACTATCTTTAGATGAAGAACAGCGTAAACTTAAAACCACGTCTGAAGCCTTACAAGCCGAGCGTAATCGTGTTTCCAAGCTGATTGGGCAAAAGAAAGGTGCTGGCGAAGATGCCAGTGAAGAGCTCAAGCGCATGGGTGAAGTCGGCAAAGAAGCCAAGCTTTTGGATAACAACGCCAAAGAAGCTGAAGCTGCTTTTAATATGGCACTCTTAGAAATCCCTAACATTCCTCATGACTCTGTGCCCAACGGCAAAGATGAAAGTGATAATGAAGAAATTCGTTGTTGGGGCAAGCCACGCCAAGATAAAGTGCCAGCCCATTGGGATATTGGCGAAAATTTGGGTATCTTGGACTTCGATACAGGTGTGAAACTTGCTGGAAGCCGCTTTTCTGTGCTCAAAGGTGCTGGCGCACGTTTGGAGCGTGCTCTAATGCAGTTTATGCTGGATACACATGCCGATAAACATGGCTATGAAGAGGTGTGGGTTCCTGTTATTGCTAATCGCAAAAGTATGACAGGTACAGGGCAACTACCTAAATTTGAAGATGATGCCTATAGGTTGGCTGGCGAAGACTTATTTCTTATCCCAACCGCCGAAGTGCCTGTCACCAATATGTATCAAGATAGCATTTTAGATGCAGCACAACTGCCCATTAAACATTGTGCATACACACCATGTTTTCGCCGTGAAGCGGGCTCTGCTGGGCGTGATACTCGCGGGATGATTCGCCAACATCAGTTTGACAAGGTTGAACTTGTGCAACTCGTGCATCCTGAACAAAGCTTAGCAGCATTGGATGAGCTTTTATCTCATGCTATTGCTATTCTTGAGGCATTAGAACTCCCCTACCGCTTGGTCAACTTGTGTGGCGGAGACTTGGGTTTTTCTGCCGAAAAAACGTTTGATTTGGAAGTATGGTTGCCCAGCCAAAACACTTATCGTGAAATATCATCTTGCTCATCTTTTGGTCAATTCCAAGGCAGACGCGCAGGCATTCGCTTTAGGGATGACAGTGCTAAACCACAAGCTGTTGCCACGGTTAACGGTTCAGGTTTGGCGATTGGTCGCACATTGGTCGCCATCCTTGAAAACTATTGGCAAGAAGATGGAAGTGTTTCTATCCCCAAAGTATTGCAACCTTACATGGGTAAATTAAATCAAATTGAAGTGTGTAAATCATGAAACTACTTTTAAGCCTGCTTCTTTTATCAGCCTTTTTTATCACCTCATGTGCAACCGCTGATTTATCTTTATCTAAATCTGCGGAGCAAGACTTTTATAAGGCAGAAAGGCTCTTTGAAGATGAGCAGTATGCAAGGGCTGTGCAGTATTTAGGTAAGTTTACCGCAAAATACCCATACAGCTCTTATATAGTACCCGCCAAGATTATTCGCATCAAAGCAGCATATGCAAACAATGAGTTTATCTTAAGTGAAACACTTGCAGCACGCTTTATAGATGCTCACCCAGCACACCAACAACGCGATTATGCTGAATACATGCTCGGCATGAGCTATTTTAAACAGTCTGAAAGCGCCAAACATGAACAGGTCTTTTCCAAAAAAGCCAAACAAACTTTTACTGCTTTATACCAACGAAATCCCAACGGAGAATATGCGCAGGAAGCAAAGAAATACACGCAAGAGCTTACCAATCGCATCGCCGAACACGAAATGTTTATTGGCAAGTTTTACGCTGAACGTGGTTTGTATGTTGGCGCAATCAACCGCTTCATCGTGGTCAAAAACAACTTTTCTGAATCCAGCGCTGCCCCTGAATCTTTATACTGGCTTGCTTCATCGTATATCGCATTAGCGCAGCAGACCTATGCACAACAAATTATCAAACAACTTGAGAAGAACTTTGCCGGCAATGAGTGGCAGCAAAAAGCGGAAACATTAATGTAATGCTGCGCTTCTTTCTTTTGTTTATGTTGCTTTCTTTTTCTGCTTGCACGGATTTTGAAAAAAACAAAATTAATAACTTACTCGAACAACGCAACGCAAGTATTAGCCAAAAAGATATAACAGCATATACATCTTTATTAAGCCAAACATACCTCGAAAATGCAGGGTTAAAAGCCATTCAAAGTATGCAACATATTTTCGTCACATTTGAAAAGATTGAAATGACATCTCGTGACCGTATCATTCAAATCACTGACAAAAACCATGCTATTTGCGAACAAACATACGTATTAAACGTGTTTGCAGACGATGAATGGCGAAAGATGGTAAAACGCGAGCAGTTGAAATTTGTTCGAGAAGATAAGATTTGGAAAATAAGTAGCGGACTTTAACAACGCAAGCTCTCGTAGCTCAGATGGATAGAGCGACCGCCTCCTAAGCGGTAGGCCACTGGTTCGACTCCAGTCGAGAGCACCATGTTACACACTTTGATTAAACCTTGCCTATCTTAGCGCAAACATAGAATATACACTTTTTTAGTCATGGAGATTTGTTTTGCCACGTCACTACCCCACAATTCTTGAGCTTATCGGTAACACACCCTTGGTGCATATTACCAATATCACGAAAAATTTGCCTGAAAACATTCGTATTTTGGCAAAATTAGAGCGGTCTAACCCTGGTGGCTCAGTTAAAGATAGACCCGCACTTTGGATGATTAAAAAAGGCATTGCATCTGGGCAACTTACCAAAAATAAAATAATTTTTGATTCCACCTCTGGTAACACTGGCATTGCTTTAGCCATGATTGGCGCATCTATGGGTTACCAAGTGCGCTTGGTCATGCCTGCCAACGTATCGGAAGAGCGCAAACGCATGTGCCGAGCATTTGGCGCTGACTTGGTGTTTTCTGACCCATTGGAAGGTTCAGATGGTGCTATTTTGATGGCTCGAAAGCTCTATGAAGAAACCCCTGAAATTTATTTTAAACCAGACCAATACAACAACCCAGCCAACCCTCAAGCTCATGAAGAATCGACTGGTCCTGAAATTTGGCAAGATACAGACGGTGAAGTAACCCATTTTATCGCTTCACTTGGCACTTCAGGCACACTTGTTGGCACAGGTCGCTACCTCAAAGCACGAAATAAACATATTCAAATCATTGCTGCTGAACCTGACTCACCTTTTCACGGCATTGAAGGTTTAAAACACATGGAATCCAGCATTGTTCCAGACATTTATGATGAAGATGTTTTCGATACCAAGTTGGGAGTTAGCACTGAGAATGCTTATGAATACACGCAACGGCTCGCTTCTGAAGAGGGTATTTTGTGTGGTCAATCATGTGGTTGCGTGCTGGCAGCCGCTATCGTCACCGCAAAAGAGCTAGCGGCACAAGGAAAGCCAGGCACAATCGTTTGCATTTTTCCAGATGGTGGTGAAAAATACCTTAGCACAGCAGTGTTTGCCGATGGCACAGTGTTTGAAGGTGAAGGAATCTAAAGTAGTACCCAAAACTAAGGCTTTTCTTTATTTTCGCCTCGAAGCAAAACCTCTTCACGGTTCACTGACACTTCTCTTGGTGCTTCGATGCCCAAGCGAACCTTTCCGCCCTGCACTGCCAGCACTTTAATCTGAATATCTTCACCAATGGTGATGGTTTCACCTTCTTTTCGCGTTAAAATCAACATAGTAACAGATATAGCAACTTTAACGCCAAAGCGCAAGTTAGGTTCAAATCATTCAAACCTAACCTGCTTTAATTTTGAACCTTTAAGGCTTTACAGCGCCGATGTATGCAGACAACACATAAGCTTCCACACCACTACCTGGTGCCCAATCTTTGATGAATTCACGTGATTCATCTTTGGGTGTAATCGTTATATGCGTAAATCCCGATTTTTCTAACATGGCTTTAATATCATCAATCAATTCCGCACCAGCCATGCAACCTGCATGAAGTATGGGGTCATTTTTCATATCTTCAGGCATCTCAGCGCTGGCAACCACATCTGAAATTGCCAAACGACCACCTGATTTCAACACACGAAATACATCATCAAACACTTGCTGTTTATGGGGCGATAAGTTGATGACACAATTGGAAATAATAATATCGGCTGTGTTATCTGCAATAGGCAAATGTTCAATTTCACCCAGACGAAATTCAACTTGGCTAAACCCACCTTTTTCGGCATTTTTCCGTGCTTTTGAAATCATAGCTGGTGTCATATCAACACCTATCACCTTACCCGACTCACCAACCTCGCGCGCTGATAAGAAGGCATCAAATCCACCACCACTACCCAAATCTACCACCACTTCACCTTCTTGAAGCGATGCGATAGCACGCGGATTACCGCAACCCAAACCCATATCTGCACCATCAGGCACTACACTCAAATCATCTTCTGAATAACCCAAACGTGTTGAAATTAGCGTGTTAATCGCATCATCATCCGACACACCACAGCAGCTCGATACTTCTCCACAACATGCGCCTTCATTGCTTGCTTCGGCAACTTTTGCATAACTTTCACGCACATTTTGACGCACATCATCCATTTTTTGTTGTTTGTTCATATTATCTCCTTGTTCGGTAATTTCTTAAAATAGTCGCTCAATGCTTCCAAAACTTTCATATCAACACGACACATCATATTTTTCCCTGCGCGTTGCATTTCAATAAGCCCTGCTTGATGCAATGTTTTCAAATGATGTGATAATGTTGATGCCGCAATATCGACAACCTGTGCCAACTCACCCACACACCGTTGCATATCGCAGACTTCTCCAACCTTACAACAGCGGGTTAGCTCTTCAAATAGCTTTAAACGAACAGGGTTGGCAAGCGCTTTAAACTGACTTGCCATTATTATACTTTCATTTCTAATATTCGACATATATCGAAATGTATAAAAATCGTAACATCTGTCAACACAAAAAGTGAAGTTCTGTAAATTTAAGCTATGCTATGCAAAATAAACCTAGGATGGAGCATCATATTCCATGAGTAAATACTATGCGTTGAAGCTTAGCAGCCAAGTAACAAAGCTTTGTTTTGCTGCACTCGCCGTTCTTTCTATGTGGATTCAACCTGCCCAAGCCGCCACTTCTATTAATGACATCCGCATGTGGACCGCACCTGACCATACACGTTTGGTACTCGATTTATCACAAAGTGTACAATATGATTTGTTTCGTTTGCACAATCCTGAACGCATCGTTATTGACCTTAAAAAGACACGCATGAATGCCAAGGTATCCAAACTAAAGTTGCCCGACCCTGTCTTGCTTTCTATTCGGCATGGCAAACAAAAAGGTGACACAACGCGTATTGTCCTTGATGTAAAAAATGGTGTTTCACCCCGCTCTTTTTTGCTCAAAAAAGCCAAAGGAAAACCGCACCGTCTTGTCATCGACTTGATACCCAAAGAAAAGAAGGTTGTGAAGTCCGCGCAAAACAAACCAAAAACGAAACATGATGATATTATCATTGCCATTGATGCAGGACATGGTGGCGAGGACCCTGGTGCTATTGGTCCGAGTAAGTTATACGAAAAAACCGTCACCTTAGCTATTGCCAAAGAATTGGAAAAACTCATCAATGCGCAACCTGGCATGAAAGCCGTGCTTATCCGCACAGGCGACTACTTTGTAAAGTTAAGCAGCCGCGTAAAAAAGGTTCGTGCCAAGGGTGCTGACATGATGATTAGTATTCACGCAGATGCGGTCACACAGCGTCATGTGAAAGGTGCGAGTGTCTATACTTTATCTGAATCAGGAGCAACACCAGACCGCGTTGCTGCCGCCCTTGCCGCCAAAGAGAATGCTTCAGATTTAATTGGTGGCGTTATGCCTGAGCAAACGATTGAAGACCCTTTTATTCGTAATATTTTAGGTGATATGGCAAAACGCGATGGGCTAGATAGCTCGGAGATGTTTGCCAATTTGATATTGGCGCAACTTACGCAAGGTTTTCCCATCAAATATAATAAACCCAAACATGCCCGTTTTGCGGTGCTTACCGCTTTAGAAATCCCAAGTGTTTTGGTGGAAGTCGATTATATTTCTAACCCAAAACGTGAGCGCCTGCTCAACACCAGAACCCACCAACGCGGCATCGCCAAAGCAATGTTTAATGCAACCAAAACCTACTTTACGCGTTTGGGTATGCTGCATACACCAACACCAATCACGCACACTGTGCACCGTGGCGAAAGCTTATGGAGTATTGCCAAAAAGTATGGTGTTTCAGTTTCCAGCATTCTTAAGCTTAATGGGTTAAAACAACAAGCGCTGAAAGTTGGGCAACGTTTGCGTCTGCCACAATCTTAAGTTTTTAAAGGATTATATGTACCGTCGATTATTACAATTTCTTTTGCCCTATAAAGGCAAGCTATTTATCGCTATGGGTGCCATGGTGGTGCTCGCAGCTTGCACTGCAGCTTTGGCTTGGGTGATGCAGCCCATGCTTGATGAAGTCTTATCTGGTAAAAACAAACTTTACATTTATTTGGTTCCCGCAGGGATTATTGTTCTTTATATCATCAAAGGCACAGCCTTTTACACCCAAGCAATCATTATGGCTTTTATTGGGCAACGTATTATTTATGATATTCGCAAAAAGATTTACGAGCATTTAACTGGACAATCTTTAAGTTTTTTTACCCACAGGAAAACAGGGGAAATGCTTGGGCGTATCACCTATGATGTTACCCTTTTGCAAGGTGCAGTAAGCACAACGGTGACTTCACTGATGCGCGATGTGATGACCATTATTTTCTTGTTGGGCGTGATTTTTTATCAAGACTGGGTGCTTGCCCTACTCGCATTAATTGTGTTCCCAGTGATGGTTTACCCCATTATTCGCTTTGGACAAAAGATGCGCGAAGCCAGCTATGATGGTCAAGTATCTATGGGGCACATGTCTAGCCTTGTTGAAGAAACCATAGGTGGCATTCGCGTGGTCAAAGCCTTTGGCATGGAAAAATATGAGCGCAAACGCTTCAAAGCTATCACCAAAGATTTTATGACCCACCAAATCAAAGCACTCAAAGTACAAGCTTTATCGTTTCCCGTGATGGAAATGGTTGCGGGTTTGGGTATTGCAGGTATCTTGCTCTATGGCGGTCTTCGCGTCGCCGATGGTGAAGCAACGGCTGGTATGCTGATGGCATTTATAGTGTCTTTATTGATGTTATACGACCCTGTGCGCCGCTTATCTCGTGCCAATAATGAGATTCAACAAGGCTTGGCTGCGGCTGAACGTATCTTTGATATTTTAGATGCGCCTGTTGTCGTACAAGACCCTGAACATGCGAAACCCATGTCACCATTCAGCCAGTGTATCGAATTTAAAGGTGTGAGCTTAACCTATCCCAATGCTTCCAAACCAGTATTGAGTAACATTAACCTTAACATCAAATCTGGAGAGGTTGTCGCACTTGTTGGACGCAGCGGTGCAGGCAAAACCACACTTGCCAACATGGTGCTTCGTTTTATGGACCCAAGTGAAGGAAGCATTCTTATTGATGGGTGTGATTTAAGAGATGTCACACAAAATGACTTACGCTTACAAATGTCTTTGGTCACCCAAGAAATCGTACTTTTTAATGATACTGTCCTCAGTAATATTGCATACGGGCATGAAGATATTGACCGAAACAAAGTCATTGAAATTGCAAAAATTGCCAACGCCCATGAGTTTATTGAAAAGCTTGAAAATGGCTACGACACACTGGTTGGTGAACGCGGTGTTATCCTCTCTGGTGGGCAAAGGCAGCGTTTAAGTCTTGCCCGTGCCTTGCTTAAGAATGCACCAATTTTGGTGTTGGATGAGGCAACCAGTAGCTTGGACACCGAATCCGAACGACTGGTGCAACAAGCCATTGATAAACTCATGCACGGGCGCACCGTTTTGGTGATTGCCCATCGTTTGTCCACGATTCGCAATGCGGATAAAATCGTCGTCTTGGATGCTGGCAAGATTGTACAAACGGGTTCACATGATGAGCTACTGAAACAAGGCGGTATTTATGCCGAACTTTATAAGCTTCAATTTGGTGATTAAGTATCATGCGTTTGCAAGATAAGCTGATTGTTTGGATGGTCACAATAGTGATTCGTTTTTTACGGTTCACTGTGCGTTGGCAGTATATTGGTGCTGATATTCGCCCTGAAAACAGCCCTTGTATTATCAGCTCATGGCACGCTAGGCTACTACTTACCCCCCTACTTTTAGGTAAATGGGAAGGTCCATTAATTATTTCTGACCACAGAGATGGCGAATTGATTTCTGCTGTTTTTGCTAAGTTTTCCTTGGCATCATCCCGTGGTTCTTCAAGCACTGGTGGCGCAAAAGCGTTGCTCAAAGTTATTCGTATGGCTAAAGATGGTTATTCGCCAGGCATTACCCCTGATGGACCTAGAGGCCCTGTACAAGTCGTGAAAGATGGCGTTGCCCAAATTGCCATCAAATCAGGGCTACCCATTGTGCCTGTCTGCTATGCAAACAATCGGTTTTGGCGATTATCATCATGGGATAAGTTTTATATTCCCCAACCTTTTAGCAAAGGTGTGGTGGTGATTGGCGAGCCTTTGTATGCCAATGCCGATGAAAAATCGACTGCGTTTACGCAGCGTATTCAACAAGCCATGGATGAAAACCAACAACAAGCGGATACATTTTTTAAGCAATAGCTTGAGTCTTTTCAGAGCTTTTACTAAGCTTAATTAGAAACCAAGGCAATACGTTGTGTTAATGCTTGGCTGATGACAACTGCCTGTTTGGGTGGTAAAAAAGATAATATTTTACCCACCTGTTTTTCATTCATCCGCAGAAACATTTTTACCACAATCGTCAAGTCCATCTGTGCAATCACAGGTGCTGCACGCTCTGCTTTCATGCCTTCATAAACCGATGTTAAACGTTTTATTTTTTTATCTTTAATACTTTCTTCTTCAACCAACATCGCTTGAATCCGCACGTGCAAAGCTTCTAAAGCTGCGATTTTCTTTGCCGCCCGCGCTTCAGCATCTTCCACCTCTTGTTCGCGCTCATCCAATGCCTTTTCTTTATCTTCTAAGCGCAACCGCTGCTGTTGAATATCAATAGCATTCACACTTTCTGCAGCCAGCCTTTCTTCATCCAACATAATTGACTTGGCAGCCTCTGCCGATGGAATCAGCTCACTCATCAGCCACGCGCTACTTTTTAGCAATATATCAGTTTTAGGTGGTGTCATCATTTCATGTGTTTCATCTTCAATGTTAAAGGCGACATAAGAATCTTCTTGCATATCGGGGTTTAAGGACACATGTAGTTTGCCTGCCACCACAATGCTCAGCAGCAATAAACAGGTAACGATAAATGGTTTCTTTTTCACTGTGACATCCTCTCCTGTTGTACCATCGTCGAAGCAAACTGATCATCATGCGCAAGTTGCGTTTTTTGGCGCAACACTGCTGTTATTTTTCGCTGCTGTTTCTGATGTAATTTCTCATGTGTTTTTAACTTATTATGTTGCGCAACCCACTTTTCTTTTTGTTGTTTAATCGCTATATCCAATGCTGCAAGCTCACAGTTTACTTCAGCAATGCGTAACCTGTGTTCTTGCAAACTTTGCTCCAACAGCATCAACTCGGCAGCTTCTGCACCATGTGATATTTTCGCCTCTCGTTGTTGTTGCAGCACCGTCAACTGTGAGGATGACTGTTGTTTCATCTGCTCAAGTTTGCTTCGGTACTCGGTAAGATCTTGTAAGGCAACAGCTTCCTTATCGCGCTTATGCTCTGCGAGATGGGATAACATTTGATGTGATGTGTTCATAGAGATACCACCTGTTGGTT
>DQSL01000119.1 GCA_015663235.1 Mariprofundaceae bacterium | reverse complement strand
CTGCTTCCGAAAAACTCAATTGGCTCATGTTTAACTCCCCTCAGTGAGATAAAAGAACTATAACACTTTTAATGGGACTTGTTCAGAGTTGCCCTAGACCCTTCGAGTTCAGACCTTGCCTTCTGTACTTCGCTCAATGGACAATTAGTTGCTGTCATGTTGAGCGAAGTCGAGACATCTCAGACCTCCGCTTACGTTCAAGGATACAAGCGTTATATTCACCCGCCATTCCAGTGCTACCCAAGGCGAAAACTTGATTTAGCATACAAAATATATAAAGTTTTACGAAATATTCATCGATAGAGGTGTCGTCATGCAAATAGTAACCGTCTCACCCAAGTTTCAAGTTGTTATCCCAAAAAGTGTACGTGAACAGTTGGATATTAAAGCAGGGCAAAAAATGATGGCTATGCCTTATGGTGAAAATATTCAGCTTGTACCCGTCAAACCCGCCAAGAAACTACGTGGTATCCTTAAAGGCTGTGATGTTGATATGGATAATATTCGCGATAAATCAGACCGTTACGCATGATTATTATCGATTCATCGTGTTGGCTTGAATACTTTTTAGACGGAAAAAGCGCAGATACTTATGCGCCAATGATTGAAAATCACGATGACGTGATTGTTCCCGCCATTGTTTTGCATGAAGTGTTTAAGGTCGTTATGCGCGCAAGTAGCGAAGAATCCGCCTTGTCCGTGTCAGGTGTACTACAACAATTTCCCGTCATTCCAGTTGATGAAAACATCGCCATGTATGCCGCCAAAACTGGGCAAACATACAAGCTTGCTATGGCTGACAGCCTAATTCTCGCCACTTCCCACATTCATCACGCCGAACTTTGGACGCAAGATGATGATTTTGAAGGGCTACCTAACGTTAATTACATCAAAAAAGCCTAACCCACACCCTGCACCACCAATCAAGTTGAGAACAGGCTCGCTACAAAAATCAAACAAATGTCGTATTGCAAGACATTCCCCTTTGTGAAGTTAACTTTTTACTTTTATATCAACATCTTACAATCAAATGACTCTGCCCACTTTTACTAGACCACTACAATACGCTAATTATAGGGTGGACTGTCATTCTAAACTGCTGGCAGCTTCCGCCACACGATTCACCGCATCTTCCAAGGTATCTTGCGAGACGGCATATGAGAAGCGGACTTGCCCAGGTGAGCCAAAGGCAGTGCCTGGCACAAGCGCGACACCTGCGGCTTCAAGCAACCATTCACACACCACCACATCATCAGTCAACGTCAACCCCTCTGGCGTGGTTTTACCCATCCAGTCAGCAATGGATGGGAACACATAAAACGCACCATCGGGCGTGATGCAATCCATACCATCAATGGCATTCAAAGCATTCACCAACCATGTGCGGCGGGTTTCATAGGTGCGCACCATTTCATCGAGTTCATCGGTTGGTCCTTGAAGCGCGGCTAAAGCTGCTTTTTGGGCAATGGATGATGGGTTGGATGTGCTTTGCCCTTGAATCTTGCTCATGGCTTTAATCAAATCCACAGGAGCAGCACAAAAACCAATACGCCAGCCTGTCATGCAATAGGCTTTGGATACGCCGTTGAGTGTTACCGTACGATCAATCAAATCAGGGTTCACTTGGGCGAATGTGGCGAATTGTTTGCCATCAAACATGATTTTTTCATACATATCATCGGTGGCGACCACAATATTCGGATGTTTACGCACCACAGCACCCAAAGCTTTCAAATCATCGGCGGAATATGCCATGCCTGTGGGGTTGGATGGAGAATTGAGGAACATCATCTTGGTTTTGGGCGTGATGGCGGCTTCCAACTGCGCGGCAGTGAGCTTAAAATCTGCATCAGCAAGACATTCCACAATCACTGGCTCACCTTCAGCGAGCAATACCATATCGGGATAGGATACCCAGTAGGGTGCAGGGATAATTACTTCATCACCTGCATCAATGATTGCCATAAGCAGATTATAGATGCACTGCTTGCCACCTGTGCTGACCAAGATGTTTTCAGGAGCATAATCCAAATCATTATCGCGCTTAAATTTCGCGGCAATCTCTTGGCGCAATTCAGGAATGCCCGGCACGGCTGTGTAGCGGGTGAACCCATCTTCAATGGCTTTGATGCCTGCATCTCTTGCTGCTTTTGGTGTCTCAAAATCTGGCTCACCCACCGACAATGAAATGATATTCTTGCCTGCGGCTCTAAGCTCTGCGGCTTTGGCTGTGATTGCCAATGTGGCGGATGGTTTTACTTTGGATAGGCGCTTGGATAAGGAAATGTTAAATGGAATAGTCATGTGCTAATCGTGGCAGTACTTATCCTTTTTCGCAAGGTATGACTTTTGACGTGCTTGAACCGCAGAGGACGCAAAGTTACGCTAAGGAAATGCCGAGGCAATAAAAACTAATCGCAAGTAAACACAAATATACGCAATCACTAAGCTGCGTAACTTTGCGTCCCTCACGGTTCATTGTTTTCAGCGTTTGTAGTCCGCCGCATCTATCTCATACTGTTTTAAGAGCTTGCGCACCGTATTGCGATTCAAACCCAACATTTCCGACACTTTAAGCTGATTACCCTCCGCCTTTTCCAACACAAGTTTTAACAATGGTGGTTCAACCTCTTCCAAAACATGGCGGTACAAACCCTGCACTTCTGCATAACCCAGTTGCTGCAAATAGCGTTTGATGCAACGATTCACTGCCCCAGAAAGCGTATCATCTTCCGCAGTATGCCTATCTTCATCATTGCCCAATGCCAAGGCAACATCAGCCATCGTAATGCTTGCACCAGGGGTCAACACGGCAAGCCTGCGCATCACATTTTTCAGCTCACGCACATTGCCCTGCCAGTCATAGCGCTGCAGTAAACCAATGGCATCATCCATCAAAATGGGGGCTGTGATACTCAGTTCTTCGGCTGCCGATGCCAATAATGCTGCGGCAAGCTCTGGAATATCATCCCTACGTTCACG
>DQSL01000028.1 GCA_015663235.1 Mariprofundaceae bacterium | reverse complement strand
TGCTCTACTGAGTTTGGTGCAGAGCCAAATAGCCAAACCTGCCCCGTATGTTTGGGTATGCCAGGTCAATTGCCTGTGCTCAATGACGTGGCAGCAAAGAAAACCATCCTTACAGGTTTGGCGATTAACGCTAACATCAATTTAGAGTCCAAGTTTGACCGGAAAAACTATTTTTACCCTGATTTGCCTAAAGGGTATCAAATTTCACAGTTTGCCGTACCCATTGTCGAAGGTGGTTATATCGACATCCCCACCAAAGATGGCGAAAAACGCCTTGGTGTGACCCGCATTCACATGGAAGAAGATGCGGGAAAATCCATGCACGAAGGGCTTGATGCTGTGTCTCACATCGACTTGAACCGTTCAGGCATTCCACTCATGGAAATCGTATCTGAACCTGATATGCGTTCTGCCGATGAAGCCATTGCTTATTTAAAACAACTGCATCAAATCATCAAGTTCCTAGGCGTTTCAGGCGCAGACATGGAAAAAGGTCAGTTCCGTTGTGATGCCAATGTGTCGGTTCGCCAAAAAGGTGCGGAGCTTGGCACACGCACCGAAATGAAAAACATGAACTCATTCCGCTTCATCAAACAAGCCATTGAGTTTGAAGTATTGCGTCAAATCGAAATCATTGAAGATGGTGGTGAAGTTAAACAAGAGTCTCGCCTGTGGGATTCGGTTAAAAATGAATCACGGTCTATGCGTAGCAAAGAAGAGGCTCACGATTATCGCTACTTCCCTGAGCCTGATTTACCACCACTTCGCGTCACCCAAGAAGAAGTGGATAACATCAAAGCAGCCATGCCTGAGCTTCCGAACCAATTGCGTAAACGCTTTGAAACCGAGTTTGGGTTATCGGCTTATGATGCGGATGTGTTGACGCAAACGCAAAGCTTGGCGCAATGGTATGAAGCATTGGTTGCAGCTCACCCTGCCAGTCCCAAACAATGTGCCAACTGGCTTGCCAATGAATTGCTTGGCCGTCTCAAAGAGTTAAACAAAGACATCGCTGAATCACCAATTTCTGCAAAAGGTTTGGCAAGTTTGCTAGACAGAATTGCCGATAACACCATCTCAGGTAAAATCGCCAAAGATGTACTCGATGCCATGATAGAATCAGGCAAAGATGTGGATAGCATCATTGAAACCAAAGGTTTGAAACAAGTGTCGGATACAGGTGCGATTGATGCCATGATTCAAGAAGTTCTTGATGCCAATCAAGGACAAGTTGAAGCTTACAAAGGCGGGCAAGACCGTTTATTTGGTTTCTTTGTTGGGCAAGTGATGAAAGCTTCCAAAGGCAAAGCCAACCCAGCGCTGGTTAATCAGCGCCTCAAAGCACTATTAGGCTAACACAACCATGAAAAAACGGCAGTTACGCACTTGGTTTTATGCCAGCGTTGCTGCCGCTTTTGTTGTAAGCATTGGTATTTATCAGCTTGATACCCATAAATTATACACCAAACTACAACACCAGTTGGCAGCTTCAGGTATTCAACTGCAAGCGGATAAACTCAACTTAAGTTTCATGTACACAGGTTCTATTCGTTTGGATAATGTGCATATCCAATCAGCAGCATTTGAAGTCGATGCGCAACGGTTATTCATCGACCTCAACTTAGCTGCACTACTTACTGGCAATGCCCTGCCCCAAGCCATTTACTTGCAGTCTGCCGATATAAATATCAGACAAGAGCAGCAAAGTGATTGGCTCGTGTTTCTACATAGTGAAGATTTAAAGTTAAAGCGCATTCATATCATACACAGTGAAATTCACTCCGAAAAACATCACCTCACCTTAGAAGATGTTGCTTTGGATATTCGAAATATTGGCAAAAATAAAAACCCGCGCATGGAGTTGCAGGCGCATATTGGTGAAGGGCGAATTGATGCACATGGCTACTTAAGCTTAAAACGCGGCGAAATTTATAAGGGTTTTGGTCGAATCAAACTCTTCGATATTCCGCTTGCAAAGTGGGAACATGGTACGCATCTCGAAACGCTCAACGGCAGCATCACCACCCATATAAATAAAGATGCTTCTTGGCAATCTTTCGGACATCTCACCTTACAAAAAGAGCGCAAAGACGTATTGGAAGTTCGGGCTAAAATCCTTGGTGATCAAGATAATTACATGGCTATTCAAAACTTCGTGCTTAATCATAAGGCTATTGGTGCAATCCGCGTATCTGGTGGTTGCGCGCTTCAAGAACAATGTGCATTTGACATTCAAAGTAAAAACATAACGCTACAACCATTGTTTGACCTGCTTCAAACACAAGATACAGCAGATGGTAATATTGAAGATATTGCAATAAAAGCGAGTTTAAATAACGGGTGTTGGACAAGTTATACCCAAGCATCATGGCAAGGTTTTAAGTATA
Source organism: Mariprofundaceae bacterium (assembly GCA_015663235.1). Lineage (GTDB taxonomy): Bacteria > Pseudomonadota > Zetaproteobacteria > Mariprofundales > Mariprofundaceae > Ghiorsea. Next base: position 24,192 of record DQSL01000028.1, on the reverse strand, counting down.
CTAAAAACCATAAAACAACTTCACCAACACGGATTCAAGTGTTACCCACCACCATCCACATTTCTGATTTTGATTGGAGCAATGGAGAAACATGGAGCATCCATAAAGTCACGCTCAATTCTCCCAAAAAAGTTGAAATAGAAATAGACAAAATCACCTATCGTGAGAGTCAGTTATCCCTGCCTATCACTTTACGCAACACAACTTACTGGCTGCCTATCACGCAATGGCTTTGGGCTGAGGAAGAGGTTGCTGGGCAAGGCATTATTAACGGTACAGTCCACATCGGTGTGCAACAAAATGAATTGGTGAATGCAGAGGTTTCTTTGGATGCAAGTGATTCCGAAATCAAAACTTTATCCTTTGTAAAGCCGCAAAATGTAGCTTTCAATTTGGCTGGAACACTTCTCTGGGAAGAAGATAAACTGCCCACACTGGCTGAAGTTTCACTCACTTTGGATGAGTCGACATTCAACCTTAAACAAGAGCATAAACATTGGCATTTTACGGATATTGATGTTGATTTTGACCAGCTCAAAGAAGTTGGCATTCAACTGCCCGAATTTTGGCAGCCTTGGCATGGTTACATCCGTGGGGACACCACGCTGCATATACCAGATAGCAACATTGAAATAACCCAAGCCAACATCGATCTCATTCAGTTTGGTAAAAACAAACATTATGTGGATGGTCAAATCATCACTGATGGTACACTTTGGAATGTTGAGAACCTGCATTGGGTGTTTGGCAAAAACAATGCTGAGTTTTTTGGCGGCAAAAACAATCGCTTTGATATTGTCGCCGAATCCTTTGACGAGCAAGCGCTTGCCATGCTTCTAGCCCTGCCTTTTAAACCGCATGGCACATTTAATACCAAAGCGCTTCGCCTGCCTTTTGGCACACTGAGTGATGTCTCGGCAAACTACCAAAGTTTGGATGATTCACTCACCTTAAAAACATTTAAAAGCAAGTTTTATGAAGGCACACTCAATGCCAAACAAGTCGATGTTTTTCCACAAGGGCAATCTGTTGCTATGCAAGGCACGATTCAAGTGGGTGGCATTCATTTAAACAACTGGCGGTGGTTACACAAACAATTTGATACACATCTACAAGCAACAGTTTACGCCACCTTAAATTTGTATGGTGAGTTCGACCAAAATCAAAAATTATCTGCTTGGAAAGGTGATGGTGATGTGTCTATTTACAACGGTCTTTGGCTGTTTGATAACAAAAACATCAAAGCCGATAAACTCAACATAACACTACGCAAACGCTCCGAGTTTAATGCCACATTCAACATTCAAGATGGAAGAAAAGAAGGTGCTGGTTCACTGCGAATTGATGCGCAGAATCAGGTCTCTGGGCAACTGCAATGGTTGGATAAAACTTATCACTTTTCTAAAACGTGGCCCAACTTTCGTTTTCGAGAACATGAAAGTTCTAAAACAATAATAAACACACCATAAAAAAGGCGCAGCCTAAGCCGCGCCTTATCAATTTAACACGCGAATATTAACGCGATTGCATATCTTCTTCAGGGTTTGAGCTGATATGATGGATGGCTAAATCTGCACCCATATGTTCATCTTCTTCGGTCATGCGAATGCCCAACATGGCTTTGATGCCACCATACACAAGATAACCACCTGCAATAGCAATGCCTACGCCAGCAAGTGTACCCACAAGTTGTGACATAAAGGTTACACCGCCTGCGCCGCCCATTGCTGTTGTGCCGAAAATACCTGCGGCAATACCACCCCATGCGCCACAAACACCATGCAATGGAATCACACCCAATACATCATCAATTTTGAGCTTGTTTTGCATATAGGTGAAGCCATAAACAAACACAGCACCTGCAATCAAACCAATCGCTAATGCGCCTATCGGATGTACAATGTCCGAACCTGCACAAATAGCGACAAGCCCTGCCAATGCACCATTATGTACAAACCCTGGGTCATTTTTTCCCATCACAAGTGCTGCAAGCAAACCACCCACCATGGCAAGCAATGAGTTCATCGCCACCAAACCTGATGCACCGTCGGCAGTGCCTGCACTCATCACATTAAAACCAAACCAGCCCACACATAATACCCATGAACCCAAAGCTAAGAATGGAATGCTCGAAGGTAAAATAGCGTTCACTTGTCCAGATTTTGAGTAGCGACCCAAACGCGGACCAAGCAACATCACAGCACCAAATGCTAAGAAACCACCCATAGCATGCACCACGACTGAACCTGCAAAATCATGAAATGGTGCGCCAAAAGATAATTCCAACCAATCTTGAAAACCAAAGTTACCGTTCCAAATCATGCCTTCATAAAAGGGGTAAATCAGCCCGACCAAAAACACCGTTGCCAACACATTCGGCCAAAAACGCATACGCTCAGCAATACCACCTGAGATAATGGCAGGAATAGCCGCCGCAAAGGTGAGCAAGAAGAAGAAATGCACCATTTTATAGCCGTTTTCTCCGCCTTCCATCACATTCAACTCAGCAACAGGTGCGAAAAAGTTGATGCCGTAAGCGACTGAGAAACCAATAAAGAAGTAGGTGACCGTTGAAAATCCAAAATCTGTAAGCACCCGAATCAAAGCATTGACCTGATTCTTTTTACGCACAGTGCCGACTTCTAAAAAAGCAAAACCTGCGTGCATAGCGAGCACCATTGCAGCACCAATTGTTAAGAAAAACACATCCATTCTACTCTCCTTAGCTCAACGCATCAGCGTCTTCTTCACCCGTACGAATACGGACAACACGCTCAACATTGGTCACAAATATTTTACCATCACCAATTTTTCCAGTACCTGCGGCTTGAACAATAGCTTCAATCACAGCCTCTACCTGGTCTTCTTTGACCACCGTAGACACACTGGTTTTTGGCACAAAATCCACATTGTATTCCGCGCCTCGATAAAGCTCTGTATGCCCTTTTTGCCTGCCATGCCCACGAATTTCGCTCACACTCATTCCAGAAATACCAATCTCCAAAAGTGCGTCTTTCACATCATCAAGCTTAAATGGTTTTATCACTGCTGTGACTTGTTTCATAGCTTCCACCCTCCGTATGCTTTCGCATTATTTTTGCTCACTTATAGGACAGACTGTAACCATGAAAAACTGTAATGCAAAACCATTGGGCAACAAACATGAAAAAAGTGGATGATTGCTCACCCACCTTTGTATAGCTTCCTGAAAACTACGCTGTTTTAATATGTAATATTAACAGACAATACCAAGGCATCCGGTGTTGCTGCTGTTGCCAAAGCGCCCATGTGGTAGTTATAAGTGAATGATGGTGAAATAACAATATCACGCATTTCAATTTCTTTGCTCACACCGATTGCCAAATTGACAAACTCACTCGTACCTACATCTGGTGCAGAAAATGATAACGTGCCTTCAATTGCCAGTTCCGCAAGTTCAATGCCTGATGTTAAATCCAGCCAAATATTTTTTGAATCTATATCATAATAGGCCGTTGCAGAACCAAGATCATGGCTTACACCTGCATACACTTCCGAAGCATTTGCAGCACCATTATTATGGTAACGATATAATATCATCCCTGCCGAATAACTCATAAATTCTAAATCTGCTGAGTAATCGAGTGTAATATCAAATTCTGTTGCATTGCCTGCACCCAATGTAGCAAACCAAACATTGGCAGATGCGCCACTGTCATGCGCCAAACCTACATCACCCTGAACAGACATCGCACCAACACTTTGCCTTTGCCCACGCCAAACATATTGACTGTACAAACCAATATTCGTATCTGTGGCTTCAGTGTCCACGAACAACGAATCCATATCCACGGCATAACTTGCAGGGCTTGCTGCCAACATAAAGCAACCAACCGCTGCTGAACTGATGATATATTTCATTTTCTTTAACATTATTATCTCCTATAAAAACTGGGAAGCTCACAATAAGTATCTCAGCATTCTTTTCAAGTAATTGCAGTCACCATAAAAAAGGCGGGTGATAAAACCACCCGCCCTTCTCTCTTTAAGGCTTTACCAATTCATGCAAATAAAATGGTAATATAAATTAGTACGTACTAATAAAGCCTCAAACTATTGGTATGACTTATTTGCCGCCACCAAATTCTGGGTATGCTTCCAACCCACATTCGCCAACATCCAAACCTTCATACTCTTCTTCTTCGGATACGCGGATGCCAAACAATGCTTTGATAGCCATCCAAACCACGAAACTTGAAGCAAATACGAATGCAAAAATAACGCCAATACCCATCAACTGAGAGCCGAGTGATGCATCACCATTGGTGATACAAACAGCCAATAGACCCCAAATGCCAACCACGCCATGCACAGAAATTGCACCCACTGGGTCATCAATTTTGAACATACGGTCTAGGTATACAATCGAAGCAACCACAATCAAACCACCAATTGCACCAATCAATGTTGCCATTTCAGGTGAAGGAGTTAGTGGCTCTGCGGTAATCGACACAAGACCTGCAAGTGCGCCATTAAGTGCCATGGTCAAATCAGCTTTACCGAACCAAACGCGAGCAAACAAAAGTGCGGCAACCACACCACCTGCTGCTGCCATGTTGGTATTCACAAATACCATTGCCACGGCATTGGCTTCGCCAACATCCGACACTTTAAGCTCAGAGCCGCCATTAAAGCCGAACCAACCCAACCAAAGGATGAATGTACCCAATGTTGCCATCGGCAAGTTTGCACCTGGAATGGCATTCACTGAGCCATCCTTGTTGTATTTTCCTTTACGTGCGCCAAGCAAGATAACTCCTGCCAAAGCCGCCGCAGCACCAGCCATGTGAACCACACCAGAACCAGCAAAATCGCTGAACCCTGCTGCATCCAAGAAACCACCACCCCATTTCCACATGCCTTGTAGTGGGTAAATAAAACCAGTGAAGATGATAGCAAAAGTAAAGAAAGCCCAAAGCTTCATACGCTCAGCCACAGCACCTGATACGATAGACATCGCAGTTGCTACAAACACCACTTGGAAGAAAAAGTCTGACAACATTGAATAATATGGTGCATCTTCGCCGCCAGCCAATACAGCCGCTGCTGCACCTGCGTCAGCCGCTGCTGCGCCACCAAGTCCGAATGTTAATGCATCTGGCAAATAGCCACTTGCAGAACCACCATACATGATGTTGTAACCCACAATCATATACATAATACATGCAATCGAATAAAGCACGATATTTTTGGTTAAAATTTCAGCCGTATTCTTTGAGCGAACAAGACCAGCTTCCAACATGGAGAAGCCTGCCGCCATCCACATCACGAATGCACCCATCACCAAGAAGTAGAAGGTGTCGAGTGCGTATTTAGTTTGGAGAATATCCCCTGATAACTGTTCCATTATATAATCTCCCTTAATTCAATGCGTCGGCATCTTGTTCGCCAGTACGGATACGCACAACACGTTCCACATCTGTCACAAAGATTTTACCATCGCCAATTTTTCCGCTGCTTGTAGCTTTTATAATCGCTTCAATCACAGCATCCACTTGGTCTGCTGTAACTACGGTTGAAATTTCAGTTTTTGGCACAAAGTCCACATTGTATTCAGCACCACGATAAAGTTCGGTGTGTCCTTTCTGGCGACCATGTCCGCGAATTTCGCTAACACTCATACCCGAAACACCAATTTCTAACAGTGCATCTTTCACGTCATCAAGTTTGAATGGTTTGATAACTGCAGTAATTTTCTTCATTTATTATCCTCCTGTTTTATTCTTTTGCTACAAATAAAAAAGGGAGCCACTTAGGCTCCCTCTTCAATTAAAATGATGCGTTTACACCAAGTGCAACTTCTGTGTCCAAATCAGTCACACTACCAATCGTCAATGATGGTGAAAGTGTGTAAGAACCCATGTCGAAGTCTTTACTTGCGCCAAGCGTAATGTGCGTTGTGCTTGTTCCTGTGTCAGGTGAGTTAATGCCCACTGCAGCAGAAGCATCAAACATATCTGCAACTGTTGCGCCAACACCAGCTTCAATGTAGTTATAACCATCACCGATGTATGCTGTTAAAGAAGCAATATCAAAAGATGCACCAACATAAAATTCGTTAGCATCCAAACCTGAATCTTTCACAAATTTAAAAGCAATAAAACCTACTGAATAACCAATGTCTCCAGCTTCACCTGAGTAATCTAAAGTAATATCATATTCAGTTTCATCCGTGCCAACACCTGTTGCAAACCAGATGTTTGCAGACACGCCACTTGCATGTTCAACGCCCACATCACCTTGCAATGAAGCACGTCCGTCACCTTGTGCTGCTGCACGCCAAATGTACTGCGAAAAGCCACCAATATCTGCGTATACAGAAACATCATCTGCCGCATGTGCCGCAGTGTTTACACCAGCAAAACCCATGCCCAACATCAATGCCATTGCATAATTCTTCATCGTTTTTTTCATTTCAGTTCCTCACTTTTTTATTTACAATCTATAAAGCCAACTTAATGTTAACAAGCTATCTAAAGCATTAGTTATGCCATATATAAAACTTAAATAAAACAACATGTTATGAATGTTAATCCTTAACCATGCCTAATTAATAATCAATTAATGGCTATTTATTGAACTTTAATATATAAAATAACATGAAATGTTGATGCTCGACAGCGCAAAAACAAAAACATAGGTTTGCACCGTTTGAAAAGTACATTTCTCAGAGGTCTGCCATGAACAAATCACCAGCCACACCCACCCCTGCATTTTTAGCACTCGCGGATGGTCGTATTTTTCGGGGTGTTGCGCTGGGTTTTACAGGCAACACGGTTGGTGAGGTATGTTTTAACACCGCCATGACAGGCTACCAAGAAATTCTAACTGACCCATCTTACACCGAACAAATCATCACCTTTACCTACCCGCACATCGGCAATGTCGGAGTCAATGAAGTGGACATGGAATCGGATAAAATATCCGTGCGCGGTTTGATTGTTCGCGCACCTACCCGCCGAGTTTCCAACTATCGCGCTGAAGAAAGCCTTGAAACATGGTTAGAAACGAACAAGGTCGTTGGCATTGCTGATATAGACACCCGTGCTTTAACGCGCCACCTGCGCGACAACGGTTCGCAAACGGGTGTTATTTCATCTGATGGCATGAGTGAAGAAGAAGCCATCAAACAAGCCAAAGCTTGGCAAGGTTTGGAAGGCAAAGATTTGGTTGGGCAAGTCAGCCGCACGGAAAGTGATATTTGGCGACATGGTACTTATCAGCTTGATGATGCGGTATTTACCAGTCCCGTGACCAATAAACATGTGGTTGCTTTTGATTTTGGCTGCAAAAACAACATCTTTCGCAAACTTACCGACCGTGGCATTAAAGTGACCGTAGTCCCCGCCAACACATCAGCGCAAGAAGTATTGGACATGAACCCTGACGGTATCTTTTTATCCAATGGCCCTGGCGACCCAGCGGCAGTGGGTTATGCAGTGGATACCATCAAAACTTTGATTGAAAAAGACACACCCATTTTTGGTATTTGCATGGGGCATCAATTGTTATCCCAAGCTTTAGGGCTAAAAACCTTCAAACTTAAATTCGGTCATCGCGGTGGCAATCATCCTGTCAAAGATTTAACCACAGGAAAAGTTGAAATCACCAGCCAAAATCATGGTTTTGCCGTAGCTGATGATGATGTGCCAGCCAACGTTGAAGTCACCCACCGCTCATTGTTTGATAACACGGTGGAAGGTCTCAAAGTTAAAAATAAATCTATCTTTTCCGTGCAATATCACCCTGAAGCAAGCCCAGGGCCGCAAGATGCTGATTATTTGTTCGACCGATTCAACGAACTATTAAAATAAACCATGGTAAATAACGACATCCTACGTCGCTTGCGTTACACCCTAGATTTAAGCGACAATGCGATGATTGCTATGTTTGCATCTGCGAATCGCGCGGTATCACGCCAACAAATTAGCGCTTGGCTGAAAAAAGAAGATACTGCGGGTTTTGACGAATGCACTGATCGCACCCTTGCCATTTTTCTTAATGGCTTGATTAATGAGAAGCGTGGCAAACGCGAAGGCATTCAACCCAACCCTGAAAATAAATTAAATAATAACCTGATTTTCAAAAAGCTGCGTATCGCTTTTAACCTAAAAGATGATGACATCCTTAGCATGCTTGAAGATGTGGGGTTGCGTATCAGCAAACACGAGTTAAGTTCTTTTTTTCGCGCACCTGAACACAGGCAATCGCGGCAATGTAAAGACCAAATTTTGCGTAACTTCCTGCAAGGTTTACAAAACAAATACCGCAGTGAGTCAGAAGCCAAAGAGAAACCTAAGCCGAAACCCGAACACAAAAAAAGCACCAAAACCCAATCAAAAAAAGCTGAACCACGCCAAACATTAAGTTTGAACAAACCCAAGTTTACTTGGAAAGAAAAGTAAACATTACACTAGGATACCCCTTGAACCCAACGTCATTTTCAACACTAAACTTAAAGCCCGAATTACTTAACAATTTGGAATCATTGGGTTATACAGGCATGACCGCCATCCAAGAAAAAAGTTTGCCTATCATGTTAGCTAAACAAGATGTGATTGCCCAAGCTGAAACAGGCTCAGGAAAAACAGCAGCTTTTGCTTTAACATTGCTACAACACATGGACACCCAAAGCCTTGGCGGCAAAGTGTTGCCCACCCAAGCTTTGATTCTTTGCCCAACCCGTGAACTGGCTGACCAAGTCGCTAAAGAAATTCGCGTATTGGCGCGCGCACTCGGCAATATCAAAGTGTTAACCTTGTGCGGCGGCGCTCCCGTGCGCAGCCAAGTTTCATCCTTGGCATTTGGCGCAGATATTGTGGTGGGTACGCCTGGTCGTATCCAAGATCACCTCAACCGTGAAACTTTAAATCTAAAAACGGTAAATACATTGGTACTCGATGAAGCTGACCGTATGTTGGACATGGGTTTTCAGCAAGCCATTGCCGACATCAACCAGCAAACACCTACCGATAAACAAACCCTACTTTTCAGCGCAACCTACTCAGGAAAAATCAAAACCATTGCCAAAAAGATGATGCAAACCCCCAAAGTCATCAAAGTCGAGTCTCTGCATGATAGCAGCACCATTAGCCAACATTTTTATGAACTGCCATCAGACAAACAACGCTTGGATGCGCTCAAACGTATTCTTCTTGCATACGCTCCTGAATCTTCGGTGGTGTTTTGCAATACCAAACGTGATGCACAAGATGTGACCGACAGTTTGATTGATGATGGGTTTAGCGCATTGGATTTAACGGGTGATTTGGAACAACGCGACCGCGACCAAACATTGATTCAATTTGCCAATAAAAGCATCAGTGTATTGGTGGCAACCGATGTTGCAGCCCGTGGATTGGACATTGATAACCTTGATTTGGTAATCAACTATCATTTGGCGCACGATCCTGAATCACATATCCACCGCATTGGACGTACAGGTCGCGCTGGCAGCAAAGGCATGGCGTGTAGCTTATTCACACCCAACGAAGGGCATCAAATCGCCTTGTTTGAAGGTGTGTTAAAACAAAACATCCAAGCCGAACCTCTACCCGCTGCATTGGATGCAAAACCCCAGCCTGCCAAGATGCAAACCTTACAAATTGGTGGTGGCAAAAAACAAAAACTTCGTGCAGGTGATATTTTAGGCGCACTCACCAGCGAAGGCGGCATTGCAGGCAAACAAGTGGGTAAAATTAATATTGGTGATAACTGGTCGTATGTCGCCGTGGAAAGCAGCGTTGTAAACATTGCCAAACAAAAAATGGGCGCTGGAAAGCTTAAAGGTAAAACCTTCCGTGTTCGTTTACTGAAAGGTTTATAACCAACCTGCACATTCGCGTTCCACCAAACCTTCAAGCACGGCGATATGATCATCCCTATCATTCAGCGCGGGGATATAACGCAAGCCTTTGCCACCTGCTTCAATAAAGTAACCTTTATTCTCTACCGTGATTTCCTCTAAAGTTTCAAGGCAATCCGCAGCAAACCCTGGGCAAATCACATCCACATCTTTGATACCTGCTGCACCCCATGTTTTAAGCTGGCTTGCAGTGTAGGGCTGCAGCCATTCTTCGCGTCCAAAGATAGACTGGAAGGTCAACATCCATGCATCATCTTGTAAACCTAGATTGTCAGCCAAAAGTTTCGCCGTTTGTTCGCAGTGTAGCTGGTATGGGTCGCCATTGTTGACATACCGCTTAGGAATACCATGAAATGACATCATTAATTTTTCTGCTTTGCCATGTTTATCCCAATGCTCACGCACAGAGTTTGCCAAGGCATCAATATAAGCTGGTTCATCATGATAAGCGGACAATACACGCACATCAGGCACTCTTCGCCATGATTTGAACACATCAAATACTTGGTCAGTCACCGCCGCCGTGGTGCTGCCTGAATATTGCGGATAAAGCGGCAAAACAAACAAACGATTGCAGCCTTGTTCTCGCAGCTTGTTTAAACCTTGCTCGATAGACGGGTTTCCATAGGTCATGCCAAGCTCAACCATGGCTTCATGGTCTCCAAACTTGGCTTGCAAAGCTTGTTGTTGTTGTTTGCTTATCACCATCAGGGGCGAACCTTCATCTGTCCAAACAGTTTGATAAGCATGGGCTGATTTCTTGGGCCGCGTATTGAGAATCACGCCATTGAGCGCAAACCACCACACGAGACGGTTGGCTTCCACCACACGCGGGTCACCTAGAAATTGTTTTAAGTAACTGCGCAGCGCAGATGATGTGGGCGCACCGGGTGTGCCAAGGTTCACCAGAAGCACACCAACCTTTTTGCCCTGCTCCGATGTAAAGTCTGTGTTTGCTGAATAACTCATAAAACGCCTGTTCCTTTCCATTTGGGTTTACTCACTCGTGATAAAGCCGAAGTTAGCATATTATTTTTCAAGCTTACAGATTTACCCGTGCCCAACAAAAGCCATTGCTCAGGCAATACTGTGGGCAACAATGATGGCAAATGTTCTGCCTCGCTCACAATCACTGTTGCGTCCTGTTGTTTATGCAATGCCTGCAACACGCTATTCAGATATATATTCTTGCTGGCAACATTGGGGAGAAGCTGAACATCTAGTTTTTGTTGCCCAATAACATCACCCCACATCCACAAGCCATGAATTTGCAAACCCTGAGCTGTATGAATGGGGTGACTATGTAACGTCATCTGAATTTCAGAGAGCAAACGCAGCCATCTACCCATATCCTGCCCCCCCTGTTGTCGGTCAGGTAATGTTTTCCCTGAAATATAAGCGAAATCTTCACAAACCACATCCCATTTATGTTCAGATGTTAAGAGTAATACTTCACCCACAAGACATAGTTTCAAACCATCTTCTGTAAGCAAAGGGTTAAGTATCTCGCATAGTTGTTGACCCATACTGGCTGTCCAGTCCAACATAGTATCTGGCAATACACGCAGACTTGAGCGTGAAAGTTGCGCATGATACGGTGATGCCACCCAACATTGTTTCACATTTTGTGGCAAATCAGGATATAAATGGGTGAGCAAGGTCGCAGGTTTAATATCTGCTTGTTGTGCATACCAAGATAGGGGAGAAACATCAGCACCCTTCTCCCAAGCTTGTTTCATCCGCAACAAACCAAGCTCATAAGTTTTCAAAGCAGGATTAAGAAACACCGTACCTTCATGTTCTACCCAAGCATCGGTCACTACAACTTGTTCAATCATTGAAATGCTCGCAATAAACCAGCCACTTTATGTTCGGTTTCGACTTGTTCATGTTCAGATACGGAATCGGCAACAATACCTGCCCCTGCCGCCCAGTTTAAGGTTTCATCTTTATGCCAAAAAGTGCGAATCAAAATGTTCATATCGACACTACCATCCCAAGCCATATAACCCACACCACCTGTATAAGCCCCTCGCGCTTGCGGCTCAAGCTCATGAATGATTTCCATGCAACGAACTTTGGGGCAACCTGTAATCGTGCCACCTGGAAACTTCGCAGCAAACACATCCAGCAAATCATAACCTTGTGCCAATTTCCCGCGTACATTTGATACAATATGTTGCACCGTGGCATATTTTTCAATCACCATACATTCATCCACATGAATGCTTCCCGCCTCACACACTCTGCCCAAATCATTGCGCTCTAAATCCACCAACATGATATGTTCAGCGCGTTCTTTTTCAGATAGAAGCAACTCATCTTGCAATTCATCATCCGCCTCACCTTCGCTACGCTTACGTGTGCCTGCAATGGGTCTTGCCGATACTTCACCATCCGCACTGATAGAAAATAGCCGCTCAGGTGATGCCGATACAATCGTCAAATCATCCGCCTCAACAAAACAAGAAAAGGGTGCGGGGTTCACCGCTCTTAACTTGGTATAAAGTGCAAGTAAATCAGACTTTGCTAATGATGATGACCAAAACCGTGCAATATTCGCCTGAAAAATATCTCCTGCTTGTATATAACTTTTTACATCTTGTACGGCTTGTTGATAATCAAATGCTGCTTCATTGATATGCCCTAAATCAATAGACCCTGTTGCTGTATACGTAGTGTTTCGTAGCAAACCTTCCAACGTATCCAACGTATCTTCGGATACCGTGGATGACATATAAATTTTATGGGTTTCATTATCAAAACATAACGACCATTCGGGTTGATGCCGCCAAATCAATGTACTGTTTTCTTGATGTTTGGGTTTTGGTAAATCTTCAAACAAAATACCTGCTTCATAAGCCAAATAAAACACACATTGTAGGGTTGGAAAGTTGATAGGTATACGACGAGCAATATATTTGCGCCAGTCAGAGAAAAATGTGTCGCGATGTTGTTTATTTTTGAGCGTATGTGTTTGCCCTGCTTTGGAAACAATAAATTGTTTTCCTGAACCTTTGGGGTCTTCTAAAAAAGCTTGGCAAAGATGCTGATGCGCTGCATAAAAGAAAAATGCATCCCCTGCTTTTGCATCAAGTGTACGGGTAAAAAGTTGTTGGTTGGTGTTTATTTGAATTTGCGAACAATCACTGATGCGTTGGTGCCACCAAACCCGAATGAGTTTGAAATCGCCACATCAATATTCACTTCACGCGCTGTATTTGGCACATAATCCAAATCACAACCTTCACTTGGGTTTTCCAAGTTGATGGTTGGAGGCACAATACCATTGTAAACAGTCAACACGGAAAATGCTGCTTCAATACCACCTGCTGCACCCAATAAATGACCTGTCATCGACTTGGATGACGATACCATGAGTTTACTTGCATGTGCGCCAAATGTGTTTTTAATGCCTTGGGTTTCACACAAATCACCCATAGGTGTTGATGTGCCATGCGCATTGATATAATCCACTTCTTCAGGGTTGATTTTCGCACCATCCAAAGCAGCTTTCATACAACGTCCGCCACCTTCGCCTTCAGGTGCTGGTGAAGTCATATGATAAGCATCACCTGACATACCATAACCCACTACTTCGGCTAAGATTTCAGCACCACGCTTTTGCGCAGATTCTAAAGATTCAAGCACCAAAACACCTGCACCTTCACCCATCACAAAACCATCACGGTCTTTATCCCAAGGTCGGGATGCTGTTTCAGGAGAATCATTGCGTGTAGACAATGCTCTCGCTGCGGCAAAACCACCGACCGCAAGTTCGCAAACACAAGCTTCTGCACCACCTGCAATCATGGCATCCGCATCACCCCTAGCGATGATTTCAAATGCATCACCAATGGCATGTGTACCTGTTGCGCAAGCAGTTACTGTGGCTGTGTTTGGGCCTTTCGCACCTGTTAGCATGGATACCCAACCCGATACCATATTAATAATGGTCATCGGAATGAAGAATGGTGAAATTTTTCTTGGCCCACCCTTCTCGTATGCACGCATTGTTTTTTCAATCGCAGGCATACCACCAATACCAGAACCAATCACCACGCCAACACGTTTTGCGTTTTCGTCTGTGATTTCTAGCCCTGATTGTTTGAGTGCCATATCTGCGGCTGCAACACCAAAATGGATAAACCTATCCATTTTTCGTGCGTCTTTTTTGTTGATAAACGCGGTGACATCAAAATCATTCACTTCGCCTGCAATCGTGCAAGTCATGCCTACTTCTTCTGCATCAAAGTGTGAAATACGAGCAATACCAGATTCCCCTGCTATTAAACTACTCCAAGATTTGTCAGTTCCTGTCCCGAGCGGGGTAACAAGACCCACACCTGTGACAACTACACGTTTAGTCATTTAATGATGGACTAAGTCAGTCTGATTTAGCTGCGACGTAATCAATAGCGTTTTGTACGCTTTGAATGCCTTCAGCATCTTCATCTGGAATTTCTACACCGAACTCTTCTTCAAAAGCCATCACTAGCTCAACAGTGTCCAATGAATCAGCGCCCAAGTCATCTACGAAAGATGAATCTGAGTTGATTTCGCTTTCATCAACATTCAGTTGATCAGCAACGATTTTAATAATTTTAGCTTCAATTTCTGCAGACATATTTGTCCTCCCAGTTGAAATAAGAACCGCCTTCTAACGTGAGTTTTCACATTTGGCAAGTTCAACCATTACTTTTCCCTAACATTAGCAGACGGAAATAATTTCGCCAGCCCTGTTAAAGAAGGTTATTACATGTACATGCCACCATTCACATGCAGCACCTGCCCTGTGATATATGCGCCGCCATCAGATGCCAAAAACAATGCCATAGCAGCAATATCTTCAGGTGCGCCCAAACGCCCTAAAGGGATACGTGTTTCCAATGATTTCTTAGCGTCATCACCCAATTCATCAGTCATCGCGGTGGCGATAAATCCCGGTGCAATCGCATTCACAGTGATGCCACGCGAACCAACTTCGTGCGCCATAGAGCGGGTCATCGCATCAATGCCGCCCTTTGATGCGCAATAGTTGAGCTGACCAGCATTGCCCATAGATGCAACAACTGATGATATATTGATAATACGCCCACTTCTCGCCTTCATCATTGGTCTTAATACAGCTTGTGAAGCATGAAACACCGAAGTTAAGTTGGTATCAATCACTGCTTGCCAATCATCTGCTTTCATACGC
Source organism: Mariprofundaceae bacterium (assembly GCA_015663235.1). Lineage (GTDB taxonomy): Bacteria > Pseudomonadota > Zetaproteobacteria > Mariprofundales > Mariprofundaceae > Ghiorsea. The sequence continues at coordinate 9,088 of DQSL01000028.1, read as the reverse complement.
ATCGCAAGACCGTCTTTGGTGATACCTGCATTGTTCACCAACACATCCAAGCGACCAAATTGTTTTACTGTATCTTGGACAAAAACCTTCACTGCATCACCATCGGTCACATTCACCACCACAGGCAATACTTCTGCACCCAAAGCTTTGAGTTTGTCTGCTGATGCATTGACTGTCGCTTCGCGGGTTGCACAAATGGCTAAATTATAACCTGCTTTGGCAAAAGCTTCAGCAATCGCAAAACCAATGCCACGACTTGCGCCTGTCACCATTGCGACGGGTTTATTGTTTAAATCATCACTCATGCTGCACTCCCTTCCAATGCTTTATTCATCAAATCACTGCTTTGCACAGATACCACGCTGATATTTTTATCAATGCGGCGCACCAAACCAGCCAATACTTTACCCGGACCCATTTCAACAGCTTGAGTCATGCCTTGCGCACTTAATTGTTGCACAGTTTCCGTCCAACGCACAGGCGAAATCAATTGCTCAACCAATGCATCACGAATATCGGATGTTTTGGTCAACGTGGTTGCTCTAGCATTGCTCCAAACTGGGCAAGTGGGCGTGTTAATCTCAATATCTGCAAGTTTATCTGCCATCGCATCAGCAGCATCTTGCATGAGTGGTGTATGTGAAGGCGCTGATACTGCCAAAGACAATGTACGTTTTGCACCTGCTTCTTTGGCTAAAATCATCAAACGTTCTGTTGCTGCGGCATGACCTGCCACCACCAATTGACCTGGGCAATTAAAGTTTGCCGCCCATACTTTACTTTCATTATCTGATGCTTGTTCACATAATTCAACCACTTTATCATCATCAAGCCCAATAATCGCAGCCATTTTACCCACGCCCGCAGGCACAGCCTTGCTCATGGCTTGCCCGCGAAATGCCACCAGTTGTACAGCATCCGCAAAATCAAGCGCATTAGCTGCAACCAACGCAGAATATTCACCCAAGCTATGCCCTGCCACTTGTTCAGGCTTCACACCACCACGAGAAATCCACAGACGATGAAGTGCGGTGGATGCTGTTAATAATGCAGGCTGTGTATATTCGGTTTGATCAAGTTTGCCATCGGCATCCTCTGTGACCAATGTTGCCATATCATAACCCAGCACATCGGATGCTTGGCTAAATGTGTCGGCAACGACTGATTCATCAGCAATCAAATCAGCCAACATACCTTTGGCTTGGGAACCTTGCCCCGGAAAGAAAAATACAACATTTGAACTCAAAATAAACCCCTCAATAAAATTAAAGTCTAAACTTATCAATAAACGAATAGATTGATGCTGATTGGGATAGGATGCAAGGCAAATAGGGCGAGCTTACTGCTGTAAGTGAGCGCTATTTAACGCTGCAGACTGCCCAATAAGCGCAATCTATCGTTTATTTACTCCAGCGGACTAAGTTGGCACCCCAAGCAAACCCACCTGCAAATGCTTCAAGCAATAACAACTGCCCTTTTTTCACTTTGCCAGCACGGTAAATATCATTCAGGGCAAGCGGAACACTAGCCGCCGATGTGTTGGCATGTTTAGCCACCGTAAGTGCTACTTGGTCGGTACTCATTTTTAACTTTTTCGCTGTCGCATTTAAAATACGAATATTGGCTTGATGCGGCACCAACCAATCCAATTCGGATTGTTTAATATCATATTTCTCAAGCACTTCATGCACCACTTCGCCAAGCTTGGTCACGGCAAAACGGAAGACTTCATTGCCTTTCATTTCCACAGCAGCCACACCTGCGGCATCGGTATTCATGTCTAATCTATCATTGTGAGGACTTGCACCGGGATGCGCATGTTTGGCGCGTAATAAATCACGATAAGAACCATCACAGTGCAATACCGAACCGATGACACCACCTTCATCATCTTTACATTCAAGCACCACTGCACCCGCACCATCGCCAAACAACACACAAGTATTTCTATCTTGCCAATCCAAAATTCGGCTCATGGATTCTGCGCCAATCAACAATACACGTTTGAACATACCACCACGCATCATGCCATCGACTTGCGCTAGACCATACACGAAACCCGAACATACAGCCTGAATATCCCAAGCAGGAAAACCTTTGCCACCAAGTTTATGTTGCACCATGCTGGCAGTAGATGGGAAAATCATATCGGGTGTTGTTGTTGCCACCACAATGGCATCAATATCATCAATACTAATACCAGCATCTTCTAAAGCTTGCGCACCAGCGCGTGTTGCTAAATCTGATGTATATTCATCTTTGGCAATGATATGACGCTGCGTAATACCTGTGCGTTCACGAATCCAGTCATCCGATGTGTCCACAACTTTCGCTAGGTCATCGTTGGTCATGATATGTTCAGGTAGGTAACCGCCAACACCAATGATGTGCGTGTTCATTCGCTGCTCTCCGCCATGGCATTCATGGCTTCTATGGTGCGTTCAATCAATCCCGCTTCAACTTCACGCATCGCTACTTTAATCGCACATGCATAACCATGCGCATCCGCGCCACCATGACTTTTCACCACAATACCATTCAATCCTAATAATGGCGCACCATTGTGTTCACTTGGGCTAAGTGCAGTTTTTACGCGTTTGAGTGCTTTTCTCGATAGAAGCGCACCTGCTTTTGCCGTAATGCTTGAAGTTAATTCTTTTTTGAGTGTGCCAAGAATAAGATTCGCCACACCTTCCATAGTTTTGAGCGCAACATTACCCACGAAACCATCACAGACCACAATATCGACGCGGTCAGAGAAAATATCTGTGCCTTCAACATTGCCAATAAAATTAAGGTTCGATGCTTTTAAACGTGTGCCCGCAACTTTAACCACATCCGTACCCTTTCCATCTTCTGTGCCAATGTTTAGCAAACCAATTCGCGGGCTTTCAATGCCTTCCGCCGCTTGCAAGTAGCAATGACCCATCACAGCAAGTTGCACCAAATGTTCCGAAGAACAGTCTACATTTGCACCAATATCAAGCAGAAAAGTTCCGCCATCTGTGGCTGGAATCATGGAGGCAAGCGCTGGTCTATCAATACCAGGTAATGTTTTAAGAATAAGCTTAGAAATTGCCATCAGTGCGCCAGTGTTTCCAGCACTCACCAAGGCATCCCAATTACCATCACGCACAGCTCTCGCGCCAACATGAATGGATGATTGTTTTTTGCGGCGCACCGCAATCGCGGGTGCATCTGTCATTTTAATAAATTCGGCAGAAGGCACAATTTCAACCTGTTCAAAAAGCCCTCTAGCTTTTAATGCAGGCACTAAAACTTCTACCAACCCACAAACGCCAAACTTCGCCTCTTTTGAAGACGAAGTTATCACTTGTTTCAACGCATCTAAGACAATATCAGGCGCACCATCGCCGCCATGACCATCCAAAAGAATGCGTACTGCATTGTTTTCGGCAGGTTTATTCACCTGCTCAGAAGTGTTGTTTGCTGCTGGCATTAAGCTTCCGCAGTTGCCACAACCTCACGACCTTTGTAATATCCACAGCTTTGGCAAGCATAATGTTGACGATGCATTTCGCCACATTCAGTGCATTCACTCATGCCTGACAATTTGATTGTATCGTGCGAACGACGCATGTTTCTTTTTGACGCACTGGTTTTTCTCTTTGGTACAGCCATTTCATACTCCTTCGCATCACTGCGAACTTGATTACGTTTCCACGTATTATTTCACTTGATTACGCCAACCCTAACAGGCAAAACATCATCAAGCATCAAACTTTAAATTCTTTAATGCCGCAAAGGCATTTTCTTTGACTTGTTTATGGCAGTCGCAACTGCCTTTGTTCAAATCAACACCACACTGCAAACACAAACCTTTGCAAGCTCTATCGCACACAACCATAGGCTGCCATGCCAACCAAAAGTGCTCGCGCAACGCAGCAAGAACATCCAACTCACCACTTTCTAAAGCTTCTGGCTCGTTGCCTGTCAACTCAAGCTCAGCTTGCATCTCTTCATGTTTTGGTTCGATGATATAATGCTCATCAATTTCACCTGATAAAACATCCACAAACACACCATTACATTTGCTGCAAGCACGTGGCACTTGAAGCTTCCATTTACCACTTAAGACAAACTGTCCTGCCTCAACACCCAATGTGCCTTGCCATGAGAAGTCACCAAAATCGGGCGATTCTACATTCAAATCCGCAAAAGACTCATCGGCAAACACTTGCTTAGAAATGCTTTCATTCCATTGCCGACCAGACCTTGCAACTTCCTGAAGTATAAGGTTATATTTATCTCTATGCGAGCGCATTAAACCTCCGTTTCCAAGCAGTTCACAAGCCCTTTTCAGCGCAAAAATGAAGGCGCATTATGTGTTTATAAGTCCAATGGTCAAGTGTTGTGAATACACTAAAATAGATGCCTTTTAGTCTTTTTTAATCACTTCCGCATCAATCACTTCAATCTCAGGGTAACGCCTCTGCGCAGAACGCGATGAAGCTTGCCCCGCGTGAACTTGGATATGCCTAGGCATCAACAACCTGCGAACAGCAGGGATAAGCAACAAAAAGCCCAGCATATCTGTGATTAAACCAGGGAAAAAGAGAAGCACTCCCGCCACAACCAACATCAAACCATGCCCACTGTTTTCTGCCAACTTATCTTGGCGCATTTCCTGCATGTTTTGCCTTGCCTGCATCAGCGTTTGCAACCCTTGAACGCGGATAATCAAACCACCAGCGGCTGCCGTAAATAGACATAAAGCAATCGTTGCTAAACCCCCAATGCCGCTACCCACTTCAATCAGCACATAAAGCTCCACAAGCGGAACAACAACAAAAATAATCAATAATACTTTTAACATATAACCTATGTATATCCACTCAAGCATCTTTTTTCAAGCCCTGTCTTGGCAAATGATAACAATGCTTAACTGGCACTAATTTTGCTCACTATATAGCTGCAGAAGCAAAAAAGAAGCTTCAAACACCAATACACAGCGAGTATTTCATGAATAAAGCCGCCACACTTACCCAAGATAAAAGCCTACTTCTTTATCATCTAGAATGGATACTCATGCACCCCCGATTTGGCTTCTTTATGATGGCTTTGATTGCTATTTCTTTCACTCATGAGCCTTGGCTTGCGGGTATTTTGTTTGTAATTTTCACTCTAGAGATTGGTGCGCGAATTATGATTATTTCGCACAAAAAACGCACCAACCCCTACCGTACTTCTCTGAATCGAAAAATTGACGGTATGTTTTTGATTCTTGACATCATCGGAGTGGCATCACTGTTAATCACTATTTTTGATATTCCCTTTCAAGCTGAAGATGCGGCTTTGGTTCGTATGTTTCGTGCGCTGTATTTACTACGCACACTGCGTATTTTCCGCTATTTCGATTTGCAAAGTGCCATGTATTCACCCACCTATGGCATGTTCACTTCGCTGGTGATTATGATTTCGTTTTTTGCAACCGACACTTTACTTCGGGTTGTTATCATCTTCTTTTCCGTGGAACTTATGTTGCGCTATCTCATTATGAAAAACATGACCTTTGAATCCAAGCGTGAAAAACGTGCGGAATGGCTTTTTTGGTGGTTGGATGTGCTCGCTACGCTTGTCATGATACCTATATTTGCAGTTATTCCCTATGGTGGCGCACTACGAAGCCTTAGACTTATTCGCTTGCTTCGCCCTTGGATGGTCATTCTGCGCAACCTCAAAGATGTGATGCGTGAAGGGCAGTTTATGCAAGAAATTAACCTCATTGTGTTGGTGCTCGCTGTTATCTCTATTGCTGGCGGCATCTTTGGTAACTTTGTCATGAAAGGTTTTGATTTTACCCAAGACGGCATTGTTGATACACACGATGATGGCATGTTGCCTAAAATCTGGTTTGCTTTCCGTTTATTTACCGACCCTGGCAATACCGTGGCTTACCCTGAATCCGCACCCGTGGCTATTTATGCGATTATTGCTGTTATTATTGGTGTATTCATTTTTGCCTTTTTCATTGGTGTCGGCGCAAGCATTGTATCTGATTTGATGGTAAAACTACGCAACGAACGTTTGGTCATCACGAGACACATGGTTATGTTTGGTTGGAACAATGTTGCTCCCTATATTATCACATATCTACGCCTTGCCTCAGAGCGTTCTTTTTCTCATTTAAAATTGGTGTTATTGCATCATGATACCAAGACACCAGAAATTTTACTCAAAGAAAAGTGGGTCACTTACAGGCATGGTGACTATCAACAGATCAATGATTTAAAACGAGTGAATTTATCAGCAGCTAGGCAAGCTTTGGTCTTGTTACCAAGCGAACAAACAGACGCAGAGTCCTTACCTGAAGGTTTCTTTTCTTTACTTGCCATCCGCCACATGCAGCCCAACATCAACTTAAGCATTGCTTTACCAGGCATGAATAAAACAAGGCTTCCAGAACACCAACATATGCTTCAAGTCGGCTGGGATAACAAGGGCGTTTATGATAAACCAACTGTTATTTTATCTGCGGCAGACTTTAAAGCCAACACACTAAAAAATATCATTCATTACAATGATTTTGACCAGATTATTGCCCGATTAATGATTCCAGAGCGCACAGAAGAATCATCGCTACAAGTTATTGACTGGGAAGGTACATTAAGCAAAAAAGATGGGCATTATTTTTTATCTACGCCTGATGGGGATTCATCGGCTGATATTATCATTGCTGCTCAAGACCTGCTCATGCGTGGAGCAACGCTTCTTGGCGTGGTTGATGAGCACTGGAACATACACCCATTGTATCGCCTACACTTGCTCGACAACATCCAAGTGTGTGGCATTGCTGGCATTGCCCTGAATGAAAATGCTTTGCATGGTGAGTTGTACTATGTACTCAAAAATCCAAGTCAAAGTGCCGCAATGTTGTCACAGCAAACAAATATTGTGCTTCAACAGCCTGAAACCACACTTCGTTTGTTAATCACAGGCTGGGTAGATGGTTTACCATTGCTAATCAAACGTTTGTCCCCCGATTACCAACGCATTGAAATCACACTTCTCGACAACATTTCAAAGGAAGAATTAAAAGAGACACACAACTATTTAAACAAGCGTTTGGCAAAAGAAATTGATCAGAAGAAAGTCGCTATAACAGTTCAACAATGGGACTTTTCCGATATGGAGGTGCTGCGTGAACACGTCAAAACAGCAACACATATTATGTTGGCTAAACCGCAAACATCCCAACAAAAAGCATACACTGTGATTTCAACACTACTATCGCACATCATTTCCATCATCAACACCGAAAAGGTTTCACCCAAAGTGTTCCCCTTATTACAAGACCGTGAACAGGCTAGACTTTTACAAGAAGAGTTGGATAGGTTTAGCTTGCCCACTGAAGTGCATTTACTTGTACCCGATGAACTTTATGGCGCTTATGTTGCTCACACAAACTTTCACATGTATACAGCTGAATCAGATGAAGTTTATAAAATAAAACGTGTTCTCCACCATATTATCCATGATTTTATGTCCGAAGATGGTGACAATGATATGTTTGAAGTGTATGCCATGGACGTGCTTGAAACACTGCCCAACGAGCCTGAAGCATTGTATGCATCATTGCTAGAACAAGGTTATATTTGGATTGGTTATCGTCTAAAAGAAGCTTTTGTTTGGCACGACCCCATTCAAGATATTGTACGCACAGTTTTCCCTAGAGAATCCGATTTTCATTGTATGCGTCAGCATGAAATTATCATCAACGCTTTTGGCAACCCTGTCTCTCGCAGGTCATGGGAAAACCATAGGCAAGATATTGTCGAGTTGATTGTTATAGGGGAAAATATGTCCCCTACGGAGGAATAAAATGCCTAGCAATCTTCTCCATAATGCTCGTAACATGCTAATTTAAAAGGTTAATGACTATGGCACAACTTCTGCTCTTATTTGAGTATGATAAACACAACCATCATATCAGCAGAAGCCTCAACCACCCCTCAAATTGGTGCGAAAGGCAAAGGCGGGAAAGAGGGCGAACCACAAGGTTTATTTTCTAAACTCTTGGCTGCTTTGCAGCATGGTACACCCAAACAAAGCCAAGAAAAAAGTGCAACACATACTACAAAAGAAGAAGTGACACATACCGCACTGGTAGCAGACAGACCCAACAACAAAAAAGGAAAAAAATTAACCGCGCAAACAACGAATGACAATAATAATCCAAACTTAAAACATAAAAAGTTAAACAATTCAGAAACTGTGGTTGCTTCTGTCCAGCAAGCCCCGCTTGTAACACAATCGGTTTTGCAAAAAGATGGGAAAGTAGCCCAAATAGTCCAACAAGCAGATAAAACATCTGTTCTAAAGCAATTCACGAATAAACATGAAACCACACAGCCCAACTTACAACAAAAGCCAATAAACATTTATCAGCAAGCAGCCTTGAGTCAAAAAACTGAAAACTCCCCTGCTGCAACCCAGCCTCAGAATATCATAAACAAAAGTACCACCCCAATAGCAATCGAAACGCAACCTAATGTTTCAAAACAACCAATACAGAACATGGAGGCTAAGGCTTTACAAGCTAGCTTAGCCGCGCCCGCAACAGCGCAAAAGAATACAATTGATGATGGGCTGATAGTTAAACAAAACAAAACACCCATATTATTGAACAACGCAACAGAAAAAGACCAACCAACATCCTTAGCTAACGAGGGTAATACGTTGAACGCTGCGAAAAAACTATTGCCCTCTCATCAGGCTATTTCAGACGCAAAAATAACCGCTAAAACAGATAGTTCACATATTGCTAGTAAAGAGCCAACAATTACAAAAGAACCTTTATCCATTCAACAAGTTGTTACCAATACAAAAGCAGCCGATAAAGCCGACAGCTCTCCTATACGTGGCAAAGAGCTAACAACTGCAAAAGAATATTCACCTATCCAGCAGCTTATTACAGATGTAAAAACAACCGATAAAGCCGACAGTCCAACGATTCGTGGCAAAGAGCTAGCAACTGCAAAAGAATATTCACCTAGCCAGCAAGTTGTTACCGATACAAAAACAACCGATAAAGCCGACAGTCCAACGATTCGTGGCAAAGAGCTAG
>DQSL01000039.1 GCA_015663235.1 Mariprofundaceae bacterium | reverse complement strand
TTTGCCACGTTGCCATAGATAATACATCAATGGCGTGACAAACAAGGTGAGAATCGTTGCCGCAATCGTCCCGAATGCCATGGATACACCCAAACCACCGAATACGGGATCTGAAATCATGATGGATGTGCCTGCAACCACGGCAATCGCTGTGAGTAAAATCGGACGCGCACGTATCGCTCCAGCTTCAAGCACCGATGTTTTCAAATCATGCCCTGCTTTGCGATATTCCAAGATGAAATCAATGAGCAAGGTCGAATTTCGCACCACAATACCTGCCAGTGCAATCATACCAATCATGGATGTGGCGGTGAACGGTTGCCCTGTAATGGCATGACCAGGGAAAATACCAATCATGGTTAAGGCGGTGGGTGCCATCACCAACATGGGCAGAATAAACTGACCATAATAAGCCACCATGAGCAAGTAAATGAGAACCATCGCCACGATAAATGCAGCACCCAAATCACGGAACACATCGAGGGTTAGGCGCATTTCACCATCCCATAACATGTGATAACCGAAAGTATCTTCTGGTGGGGTATCGGTAAAACGCATCCCACCTGTTTTGAGTGTGGTGTTGGTCAAGATTTCACTACCATCAAGTTTACCATCTATTTCAAGCAATGAATACACTTGTGAACCTTGTTTGGGTTCAGCGCTGACATAGACCACAGGATGCCCATCTTTACTAAAGATTGGGTTTTTAACCGTGCTTTTTTCAATTGTGGCAATCGCAGATAATGGCACAGGGCCTTGCAGTGAACTGACATAAATCAAGTTCAAGTTTTCAGCATTCACCCGCATAGCGCGTGGCAATTGCACCCGCAGATTGACGGTGTGTCGCTCATCTTCAACATGAACAGCCCCAAAGTTGTAACCTGACAAAAAATCACGCAATGCAGTTTCGACTTGCCTTGTGGCAACACCTAAACGCGCAGCTTTTTCTTTGTCCACTTTAATATTGAGCTGGTGTTGTGCAGCACCCATCGAATCATCAATGTCTACAACATCATAAGTATCGGCAAAGGTTTGACGCACTTGTGCTGCAATTTCTTTTTGCGTGTCGTAGTCAGGGCCATAAATTTCAGCCAACAAGGTGGCGCGAACAGGCGGGCCTGGTGGGTCTTCCACAAGCTTTATCGAAGCCAATGGATGCGCTGCATACACAGATGATAACATTTCACGCAGCTCCAACACAATGGCATCCGAACGAATCGCACGCTCATGTTTATTGCGCAAGTTCACCCGAATTTCGCCCAAATGTGGTGCTTCGCGGAACAATGCCGCACCGCGCAAAATACCATTAAAATCAATCGGACCACCGCGACCAACAAAGGTTTCATAATCGGCAACCATTTCATGCTGCCTAAGCACATGACCAATTTCACGCGCCACGCGGTCGGTATCTTCTAAGGTGCTGCCTTCAGGCAAATCAATAGTAATATTAAAGGTGTTTTGATTGCCTTTGGGCAACATTTTGAGCTCAACACCGCCCATTGTTAAAGGACCATTGATACCCGCAGGACGGATGAATTGCCATGCAGGTTGCAACATCGCACCAATAAATAAGGCGGCAATCACAATCCAAAATATCAACCGCACTTTTGTGCTTTCAACCAGTGGCGTGGCATACTTCATATACGTGGTATGCACCCAATCTTTCGGGTCTTGGTCTTTTTCTTCCATGGTGAGTTCAATCATTTTATTGGGCAGAAAACGTTGTGCAATCCACGGGGTGAACGCATAAGCAATAATCAATGATGCAGCCATGGCAAGCGGTGCATTAAACGGAATCGGTGCCATAAATGGCCCCATCATACCCGTCACAAAACCCATAGGCAGGAATGCCAAAATCACGGCAATCGTTGCCACAATAGTTGGTTTACCCGTTTCATTGGTCGCTTGAATAATCAATCTCGCTTTTTCAGCCGTGTTTTTCACACCTTTATGCAAATGCCTGTGAATATTTTCAATCACCACAATGGCATCATCCACCAACAAACCCAAAGCAAGAATGAGTGAAAACAAGGTGATGCGGTTGATGGTTTGGTCTGCCAAAAAGCCAATCGCCAACACCACAAACAAAATCAATGGGATGTTCATGGTTACAATCGCAGCTTCACGCCAACCAAGGAATAACAGCAAAATAAGAATCACTGAAACAATGGCAATACCCAAATGTTCCACCAAATAATTCACAGCATCATTGGCTTTTTTGCCTGAATCGCGGGTAATATCCACCCGCACATTGTTCGGAATAAAATCACCTTTAAGTTCTTCTAGTTTATCCAAAATTCGCTGGGTTACAAAGACCGCATTGGTACCGCGCTGCTTGGAAAGAGAAAGAGAAACAGCATTCATTTCAGGCTCATCACCCGCGACAGAACCTTGCTCGGATGAAGGTCCATAAGCAATCCTATGCAGTTGATTGGCTTCACTCTCGCCATCAATAATGGTGGCAACATCGCGTAAGTAAACGGGTTTATCGCCATGGCTGCCAACAACCAATGCACCCACTTCTTGGGCATTTTCCAAATAGCCTGATAACCAAACCTTGGTCACCTGATTGCCACCCACCAACTCACCCACAGGGCCGCCAGCATTGGCACTCATCAACACATTGTGCATTTGGTCGAGTGTAATTTTATAGCCTGCCATTTTAACAGGGTCGATTTCAACACGAATTTCGTGGTCGCGTCCGCCAACAATATCCGCAACAGACACACCTTCTAATGGTGCGAGCTGCTCGCGCACCCGCTCTACAAGACGCTTCAATGCCAAACCATCCAGCTCATTGGATGATAGCGTAATCACCGACACAGGCACTTCATCCACATCCATAGGTTTCACCAATGGTTGTGATGCGCCCGCAGGGATACGGTCAAGGTTTTGCATGATTTTATCATACAATTTGACCATGCTGATTTCTTTATCAGCGCCCACTTCAAACACAACCGTTACCACGCCAACATTGCCCATGGCAGTGCCATATGTGTGGTCAACACCAGTCATTTCGCGCAACACCATTTCCATGGGATGCACAATCAAATTTTGCACTTCTTTGGGGCTTGCACCATTCATTTGAATAATCACATTCGCCGCAGGCACATCAATCTGCGGATTTTCTTCTCGCGGCGTGATATACAAAGCAAAAATACCAATCAGTAAAATTAAAATACTGATAATTGGCGTTAAATTGGTCGCCATTGCGAACTTGCCAAGTTTACCCGCGATATTTAGCGGTGCTTGTGTTTTATTATCGAGTTCAGCCATGATTATTTACCATTCACCATTTGCACTTTCATACCCGTTTTCAATGTTGGGTTGCCTTGCCAAACAATGGTGTCACCAGCTTGTAAACCAGCCACAACTTCAACGCTATCACCGTGAGTTTGACCCAAACGAATCAAGCGGTATTGCGCAATGCCTTGCCCATCCAACACATACACAGCATGTAGACCCGATCGCGATTGCATCACATCTTGTGGAATCAAAATGGCTTCACGCTCACCCACGCGAAACCCTGCTTGAGCAAACATACCAGGGTGAATATCTATATCCGTTTTGAGTGCGACTTTCACCAAGAACTGATGCGATACCGCATCTGCTGCTTGCACCACTTGGCGCACAGTGCCCGCAAAGGTTTTGTGCAAGGATGCAATGGTAATGTCCACCGTATCACCTTCGTGAATTTTGCTGATAAAATTCTCAGTCACATAGGTCGCCACCAATAAACTATTGGGATCTTCAATGGAAAGAATAGGCGCACCCGGTGATGCCAAGTCGCCCACACTCAAACGCTTTTCAACAATCACGCCGTCCACAGGCGAACGAACTTCAGCATAACTTAGCTGATTTTTAGCGCGCGCCACATTGGATGTTGCCACATCATAACGAAGCTTGGCTTTATCCACTTTTTGGCTGCCAATCGCACCTGCCGCAAGCAGCTCTTGAAAACGCTGCAAGTCTGCTTTGGCATCTTTTAAGTCTGCTTTGGCTTGCAAATAAGCTTGTTTGGCATCGGTGGGGTCAATTTGCACCAGCACTTGCCCAGCTTTAACTTTATCACCTTCGCGCACATTCATCACCTTGATATAACCTGATGTTTGCGCACTAATTGACACCTTATGGTCGGATGCCACCGAACCACTTGTGGTGTAATATTCAGGCACTTGCTGCGCTTGCACAGTCATCGCCTGGGCTTGTGTCGTTTGCACTGCCGCTGTTTGATATGCATCATCATCTGTACAAGCCGCCAAAGATAGTGAAGCAAGCAGCATGGCTGCAATAGTTGTCTTTTTGTTTAGTGTGTTCATTTCACGACCCCTTCATTTAAAATTCCAGCAGCTAAAAGCAATGCCGCTTTTGCAATCAATACATCATATTTGGCTTGAATCACCATCACTTGTGCTTGGTCTGCACGCACTTGGGATGCCAACAAATCCGATGTTGTTTCCAAGCCTTGTTTGTGGCGCAATGCTTTGATGCGCAATGATTCTGTGGTTTGTTTGTATGCCTCAGACTCGCTGCGCAACTTATACCCAGCCATTTTCAGGCTGCGCCATGCTTGACGCACTTCATTTTGAATTTGCTGGCGTTTGTCTTCTTGCTGTAAGTTCAAACCAATCCTTGCCGCTTTCGCTGCACGCACTTGCGCACTGTCTGCGCCACCCGCAAACAAATTCATGCTCACAGTTAAACCAATGCTATTGTTGCCATTGTTTAAACCCAATGTTTCAGAATGCCATTCCCGCGCTGCGGTAAGGTTTACATGTGGCATATAACCTGACTTGGCTTGTGCTGTGGACGCTGATGCCGCTTCTTCTTGCTGAATCAATGCCTGCAAATCTGCGCGATGCTGGGTCGCACTTGCCAACAAATCATCCAATGAACTATCTATATCTTGTAAGCGCGGTTCTTCCAGCTCACCCAAGTTGTTTGCATCATTCATACCCAACACCAAACGCAAACTTTCAAGACTATGTTCATAATTATTTTTGGCTTGATCCAATGCCAACTGACTGCGCAACACATACACATTCGCATCCATCACATCCGATGCTATTGCCATGCCACGCTTGCGCAATGCTTTGGCATCTTTCAGCCGTTGTTGCGCCGCTGTTACAGCATTGGTTGATGCTTGCACTTGGGCTAGTGATTGGCGTGATTGCACATAAGAAGCAATGGTTTGATACACCAAGCGCTGTTGTTGAAATTGTGCCTGAAGCGTTGCTGCTTCTGCATGAGCTGATGCTTTACTGCGCGCTGCATACATCGCACCACCTGCATACAAAGGCATGGTTAAACCCAAGCGAGTCATATAGTTATCTACATAATCAGGACTATTTAATACCGCAGGGTTAAAATCAGCGGCAGTCGTACGTTGTTGTTGCAAGATTGTACCGAAACTATTGAGTGGTGAGTTGGTACGGTAAAAACCAGTGGATACATCAAGGCGAGGCAAAAGCTGCCCCGTGGCTGCATCAATTTGTGCTTCTGCGGCTGCAACTTGGCTCTGGCTTGCTGCCAAACTGCGGTTATGTTGCAAGGCATACGACACACTATCTTGCAATGTTGTCACCACAGCTTGCGCCCCAGTTGCCACAACCATCGTTGCAGCCATCATCATGCTTGCACTAAAATATTTCATCTTTATTTGCATAAAAAGTCATCTACTCCTTACAAATTATACGCGAAATACAAACGCGGTTTCTATATTTGAAGGCGAAATATAACCGACTTTATTATATTAGCAAGTTCTAATTTATATGCGTTGTTTTTATCTGAAGCTTTGCAGTAATGACGCTGTTATCAGGTGCCAACCATCAACCAACACGAACAAAATGATTTTAAGCGGTAAGGAAATCATCACAGGCGGCAACATCATCATACCCATACTCATCAACACCGATGCCACCACCAAATCAAGTACCACAAATGGAATATAAATTAAAAAACCAATTTCAAAAGCAGTTCGCAACTCGCTAATCACAAAAGCTGGAATCAAGACAAACATGGGCGTTTCTTCGGCTGCCTGAGGCTTTTCAATTTCCGCTGCATTGATGAATAAAATCAAGTCATCTTCCCGCGTTTGCCGCAACATAAATGCACGCAATGGGTCGATTGCTTTTTCCATAGCTTCGGCTTGGCTTATCTCTTCGTTGAGGTAAGGGGTTAATGCCTTACTATCAATCTGATTCCACACAGGCATCATGATAAACATCGTCATGAACAAAGCCAAACCCACCAAAATTTGTGTCGGTGGGCTTTGCTGTGTACCCAGTGCCATTCTTAAAAAAGCGAAAACAATCAGGATACGTGTAAACGATGTCATCATCACCAAAATGGATGGGGCAAGAGAAAGTACGGTGAGTCCTGCAATGATTTTTAAACCCGTAAACCATGATTCAGGGTCTTCTGATTCTCCCAAACTGATGGAAAAGGTAGGCACATCAACAGCATATACCAAACTAGGTACCATCAACATCAATAGAAAAAATAAACTACGCATCATTTTGATGCTCTGGTTCAGGTGTTATATCTGCAATTTTTTGTACACCTTGAATGCCTACGCCTAAAAGGTAATGTTGTTTACCATGTCTAATTTCAACCACGCTATTTTTGCTATCAATATGCAAGCGTTGCATGATTTGCATTTGCCCTTCTTTGTTTGGCACAACTTGATCTTGAAAGCGGCGCATCAACCACACCAAACCTGCAAAAATAGCCAGCACCAATGCCAAAGCACCAATAGATTGCGCCATCATCATGGCAAAACTTGTATCCCCCATATCAGCTTACGACAAACTCTGAATGCGGTCGCCTTGTGGCACGACTTCCACCACACGAACCCCAAGCTTGCCATCGGCAGATACCACTTCACCACGGGCAAATACCCGACCATTGGCTAAAATATCCACTTCAGCATTGGCTTCTTTTTTAAGGTCTAACACCATACCTCGGTGCAAACGTGATACGATATGCAATGGAAGCTGCACTCGCCCAAGTTCCACGCTAATATCCAAAGGCACGTGCATAATTGCCTCAAGATTCACCTTTTGACCACCTGTATCCACATTTTCTTGCGCAACCACTTCATCCACTTCAGACATCAATTTCTCCTATGTTCAATCGCATATTAACCCTGGCCAATGGGTTCGAGCAGCTCTGCGGCAAGCAAACCACCTTGGCTTCCAGGCAAGGCCTTAAACACTGGGGTTGAACTTAACCAAAGTGTGGCAGGGTCTTGTTCATTTTTGCTTAATGGTAAAAAATCACCTGCTCTTAAATGTAAAAACTGCTGAATATCCAACTGACATTGTCCAAATTCCAAACGCGCTGTTAATGGCACTTTGTCCAAACCTTGCTCAAGCTTGGCTTGCCATTCTGCATCAAACCCACCCCCTTCATCGGAAGCTGCTGTGCGCAAGCTATCCAGCACAGGTTCTAAGAATGTTCTTGGGTAATGAAGGTGAATATTGCCCTTTACTTCTTCGGATAACTCCACAACAAAAGGCACGGAAAAACACATGTCCGACAAGGATGCAACACCCAAAAATTGTGCTTCAACTTCAACTTTTTGATGCGTATATGCTTTGCTGCTTACAGGCGACCACATTTTAACCAACAATTTTTCTAAAGAATGACCAATACGATTCGCCAGCTTGAACTCAACAGGAGACAGCACTTCAGAGTCCGCATCAAACGCTTCGCCATGTCCGCCCAACATGGCATCGACATAGGCAACCACCAGCGTCAAATCCCATGCCACCACCATGCGCCCGAAGCTTGGCACATCATAGATAAAGTAGACCTGTGGTTTAACTTTATCATCGGCAATAATGTCTTCGTACAACCGCTGCTGTATTTCTTCACCATCTAAAAATATATCGCGCTGAAATGTCTCAATCCATAATTCTTTCAATGATTCATTCATGCGTTGTTGCAGTGTGTTAAACAACGGATAACGGTCTGGGCCGTTGTGTTCCGTTGCTGCAAAATCAAAGGCTTCAACATGTTTTGGTTGTGGTACATCAGGCAAGGTTGCAAACAAAGCATCTGCTTCTTCGCTAGGCACAACCGCCTGCATCAGTGCATCAATTTCTTCAGGTGCTAAAATTGGTTCAGCAGGCGAAGGTGTTGTCTCCACTGTTTCAGTCATTGCGACACAAAGTCTGTGAAGAACATATTTTTGACCGGTTTACCACCCACCAAACGATTGATGCGGTACACAATGTCTTCTTTTAAATCATACTTACCTTGTGGCGTTCTGATTTCGGCAAAGGTTTTGCTCGAAAGCAGCGTTAGCACCATATCATTGATTTTAATCATCTGTTGCTCAACGCGCGCTTGTGATGCTTCATTCCTTAATTCTAACTTGATTTTGGCACGCAAGAACCTGCTCACATCCGCATCTGCCAAGTTGATTGTAATATCAGCAATATCCAAATAAATCGGCGGTGCATCAGGGTCTTCATCTTCTGCTTCTGGAATTTCGGTGTCTGCCACCTTCCCTTCAGTCTGCGCTTGCTCTTGAGGCGTTGATATTTGCTCCATTGCCATCATTTTCCACGCAATAAAGCCTGCAATGCCAATCAAAACCACCAATAACACAATCGTTATAATCGGCAATAAGCCGCCTGATGATTTTGCTACACCTTCACCTTCTTTTTCATCTGCCATCACACAACTCCTTACTTATATACCACAATATCTACACGCCGATTTTTTTCGCGCCCATACACTGTGGCATCGGTTGACACAGGGCGTGATGGACCATATCCCGCCAAAGATAAACGCGAAGGGTTCACACCCTCTGCTTCAAGGATATGCAAGACTGATGCCGCTCTTGCCAAGCTTAAACTCCAAGGGTCGGCAAACTGGCGCGAAAGCGTGGCTCTATCATCGGTATGCCCGTTGACACTAATAAGCCCAGGCGAGGTAGCTAGCATCCGCGCTAAACGTCTAAGTGATTGAATATGTTTAGGATTTAACTTAGCTGAACCCTCTTTAAAAATGGCTGCATCTTCCATCCGCAAGTACAGCCGATTTTTGACAATAAGTGAGCGCACATGATGTTCCAGCGTACTATTTTTCAGCACAACGTTACTATTTTGACGCATTGCCAACATCAATTCGCGGGGACTGACAATCCTTTGCAATTCAAGCGGGCGGATAATATTGATTTCAGTGCCAGCACCAGAGTTCAACACCGACACTGCTTTTTCAAAGTAAGTGGATATATCTTGCAGCCCTGTTTTATCCAAGGTGGACATCGACACCAACAAAATAAAGAAGGTCAGCATCAAACTGATAAGGTCAGCAAACGTGGTCATCCATGCTTCAGGATTCGCCAACACTTCGGGTTCAAGTTTCTTTTTACGTGGCATCGCTTAAAAACTCTTGCTCGGTGGCTGCACCACATGATGTTGTGGTGTCATCAGCTTGCCCGCACCGACTTGACTATCAGGATTGACGGTCACAGGTCTAAACTTGAGCACAATTTCAACACGGCGGCTCATGGCAGGCTGCCCTTTGATGGCATGTTTATCACCCATGCCTGCCGCAATCATACGCCCGTTGGGTACACCTCTTTCAGACAGCGCGTGAAACAAACTCATCGCCCGCGCAGCCGATAGCTCCCAGTTGGATGGAAAGCGAGAGCCTCTCGTGGGGGTATCATCGGTGTGTCCTTCAATACGAATTTCAATCACTTCTGGTCGTTGAAAAATATTGGCAAGTTTATCCATCAAAGGAAACATCGCTTCTGAGATGTTGATTTGTCCTGTTTTAAACACGATGTTTTCTGGAAAACGAACGCGCACCGAATCTTGGTCAAGTGGCAACGCATGAAGTGCATCACCCAAACCCAACTCTTTGGCAATTTCCGTCAATTCTTTGGCGGTTCGTTTGGGTGCGCGCGTGCCGTCCACAATATCTCGCGCTGGCATGGAAGGTCCTTTGCCTTCGGCAAGGTTTGCACCTTTAGGCAGTGGGCTGAACGTGCCCGCCAATGAACCAATGGCAGCAAGTCTGCGTTCATCCACAATCACAGCAATAGAAGTCAGCAGAATAAAAAATGCCAACATTTGCATCATCAACTCTAAAAACAGTGCTGCTCCAGGGTCGGACGGTGGTGGGACGGGATCTGGTTTTTTTTGACGCTTCGCCATCAGAGCTTAATCAAACGATGATTTACGGCTGCTGGGTGGTAAGTAGCCATGTAGCTTTTGCTCCATCACCCGTGGGTTCTCACCAGCAACCAAGGATTGAATGCCTGTCAAAATAATTTCATGCACCAACAATTCTTCTTTGCTGCGTGTTTTCAGCTTGGCAGCCATGGGCAAAAAGATAATGTTTGCCATGAGCGCACCATAAAAAGTGGTGAGTAGTGCCACCGCCATAGATGGCCCAATAGATGATGGGTCTTCCATGTTGGATAACATCAGCACCAGTCCTACCAGTGTACCAATCATGCCCATAGATGGGGCAAATGTGCCCAGCGCCGTCATCATTTCAGCACCGTGCTGATGACGCTCACCCAGCTTATCCATTTCCATGTATAAAATATCTTCGATTTCAGAAGGCTCTTGCCCATCAATCGCCATTTGTAAGCCTTTCGCCATGAATGTGTGCTCAATCTCGCCCACTTTACTTTCCAATGCGAGTATGCCTTCCTTACGCACCACTTGCGAAAGCTCCACCAGCTCTTCCACCACACCAGGACCATCGGAGGCTTTGTTAAGAATGGTCTTGAGCACAATTTTTATCACGCCAATCGCATTGGCCATCGGGTATGCAACCAGCAACACACCTAACGTACCCCCAATCACAATCGCAATAGAGTTAATGTCAATAAAACCTGTGACTGCATCACCAATGGCAAAAAGTACCAGCCCAAAGGCAACCACAATGCCGATAATCGTTGCAATATCCACGATTCTACCTCCTCACAACACTTTCAAGTATCATATTGCTTGGGTATAAGCGAAAACCATGCCAAGCTTCTAAAAATAGTATAAATTCATGCTGACCATTCATGTTTAAACTGCTATAATGCTATCTCATAGGAGTTATCATGAATAAATTATTGGTGGTTTTTGCCGCAGGTTGTTTTGGCGCTTTAATGAACAGCTTGGTTGTGTGGTTATTTGGTAAATATGGTATTTCTACCATACTGGATGTTGCCATTGCTCCGCATTTAACCCTTGCATGGCTGTATCCTCGCATTGTTTGGGGTGGTATTTGGGGCATTCTTTTTATTCTTCCATTTCTCAACAATGAAGAACAGTGGTTGCTTAAAGGCTCGTTATTAAGTTTGTTCCCTACAGCCGTACAACTGTTCTATATTTTCCCAATCATTGCTGGCAAAGGCATGGCAGGCATGGACTTGGGTATGCTAACACCGCTGCTTGTCTTCTTCTTCAACTGGGTATGGGGCATTATGACCGCCTACGCGATCAAGGTATCACCTGCGGCTTATTAGCCCTGCCTAAGATAGGCTGCTAAATATTTTTTGTAGGTGATGAGTATGGCTAAAAATAAACACATTTTTGAATACCAAGTCTGGCACTTTGCATTGCTCACTGCCTTACTTCTTACGCTTGTCGTTTACACAGCCCAAAATCCCAGCACCCTTGATGGTAGCTATTAGTACAACCCTTTGGTTTTGGCTTGCTATTGCCGCGCCTATCGCCCATCAAACCTATGTCATGCTGGTCTGGCGCTTTGAATTGTATCAACGCACATTCACCAAACGATGGGGTATTTCAAAAGCTTTTAAATATTACACCATTGGTTTTTCAATTCTATTTGGCAGTCGTCTCATCAGTATTATCTTTTTAGCCATAAGCAGCCAACACTCGCTCAATATCGAGCCGATATATGCATACACGGCTGCCGCAATCATCACACCACTGGTCTTTTACCTTTTTTATTCCGTCAAAAAATATTTCACCATGGCAAGGGCATACGGCATCGACCATTTTGATCCCAATTATCATGAGCCTTATATCAAACAAGGCATATTCAAATACACCGATAATGGCATGTATGTCTTTGGTTTGATGATTTTATATTTACCAGGTTTACTACTCTTCTCCAAAGCAGCCCTTCTCATCGCTTTATTCAATCACATCTATATTTGGGTGCATTTTTACTGCACAGAAAAACCTGATATGCTAAAAATTTATGGTAAAACAACTTCATAAACGTTTGTTTGTGTTATCCAAAGGACTAACCACAGCCCCAAGATTTTGCTGCAATACATGCGTATAAATTTCGGTTGTTTTCACATCGGCATGCCCCAGCAGCTTTTGCACCACCCGAATATTCGTGCCTGATTCCAACAAATGCGCGAAGCAACGGAGTCAGGTCTTGCCTCGCGGATTTACTGGTTGCAAAAAGCTTATAAAAAAAGGCATTGTTTGGACATGGAAGAGGTATATTTCGA
>DQSL01000046.1 GCA_015663235.1 Mariprofundaceae bacterium | reverse complement strand
ATGCAATTTTAGGACGCACATCGACACCTGAAGAAATTGCGTTTCTTAAACAACCCAATGCTTCATTTTAAATCACCGCCATCAAATCGTGCGTAACCTTATAAACGCCCGCTTTCTTCCACAGGCAATACCCAATAATAAGAGCTTTTCACCAACCCCTGTTCTTTAAGCTCGCGCAATGCGTTCAAAACAGGTTTCAAGTCATCATCGGTCAAGACCACATCAATACGTGCACGCGGCGAATAACCCACCACCTTATCTCGTGCTGAAAGGAACGGGTCATTATCATTCTGCTCACCATGCCCTTGAACGTGGCTTAAAGTGAAGCCGTGTATTGGCTCCATCATCCGCAGTTGGTCAATCATATCTTGCGCTGCTTTCATGCCCACAATGAGTGTTAATTGCTTCATAAAAGCGCCCCTTTGCTGCCCTTAATTTTTTGCTCATTTCGCTCTTCCAGCCACGCATACAGTGTTGGCAAAAGAATCAAGGTCAATATTGTGGAGCTAAACAAACCACCAATCACCACCACTGCCAAAGGTTGCTGCAATTCCGAGCCTGGCCCTGTGGCAAACAACAACGGAACGAGTCCTAAGCTCGCAATCATGGCTGTCATCAACACAGGTCGTAAGCGGCGCTCAGCGCCCTCTTTGACGGCTTCGAGTACACTGCGTCCATTCTCTCGCAATTGATTAAAGAAGCTCACCATCACCACGCCATTAAGCACCGCCACACCAAACAGGGTGATAAAACCAACCGATGCAGGCACAGATAAGTATAAACCCGACAAATACAAACTCACCACACCACCAATCATGGCAAACGGAATGTTCATGATAATCAAACCTGCCTGACGCAATGAACCAAAAGTGACAAACAACATCAAATAAATCAGTACAATCGCCACAGGCACAACCATGCCTAAGCGGTCGGCAGCGCGTTGTTGGTTTTCAAATTGACCACCATAGGTCACATAGTAACCCGTTGGGAAGTCAACACTACTTTCAATGCGGCGGCGGATATCTTCCACAAAGCTCACCACATCACGTCCTTCAACATTGGCTTGAATCACCACCTGACGGCGCGCAGATTCACGGGCAATTTCGACAGGACCATCCACTTCATGAATGTTCGCCAATACATGCAACGGTACTTTAGCCCCGCGCGGTGTCGCCACAAGTAATCCCTTAATATCATCAGATGATGTGCGCGCTTCTTTGGCATAACGCAGCAACACAGAAGTGCGGCGGTTGCCTTCAATAATTTCGGACACCACTTGCCCCGCCACCGCAGTTTCAACCAACAAATTAATATCTTCAATATTGATACCATACTTGGCAATCACTTCAGGTTTGATGTCAATTTGCAAATAGGTTTGCCCAGACAAACGCCCTCTAAAAATATCCACTGCCCCATCCACTTCAGAGACAATGGTTTCAATTTCTTCGGATAAACGCTCCAATTCGTGTAAGTCATCGCCATACAACTTGATTGCCATTGCAGCACGAACACCCGTCAGCATTTCAGAAACGCGCATATCTATCGGTTGGGTGAATGCAATGTCCAAACCTTCAAACTGTACTAACTTCTCGCGAAGTTTTTCCAATAAAGTGGCTTGGTCAATCGTCCATTCTTCTTTGGGTTTGGTGATAATAAAGTTATCTGTTTGGTATAAACCCATAGGATCCATGCGCAATTCATCTGCACCCGTTCGCGCCACCACACCCACAACTTCAGGGATTTCCATCCATGCTTTATGAATCGGGGCATCCATTGCCAGCGAATGTTTTAGCGACACATCAGAAGATTTTTCAACAATAATCACCGTTGAACCTTCGTCCATAATAGGCATAAACTCTTTGCCAATATAAGGGAATAATGCCAATGCACCAATCAATGCAACCACAGCTAAACTCACTGCCAACAAACGAAAGCGCAGCGCAGCATTCACCACAGGTCGATACATTTTCTTCAGCCCGCCGAGCAGCCAACCATCATGTTCTTCACCGCCGCGCATCAAGAAGCTGGCAAACACAGGAATCACAGTTAATGATAAAATCAATGAACCAAGCAAGGCAAAAGAGATGGTCACAGCGAGCGGCATAAACATTTTGCCCTCTAAACCTGTCAAACTAAATATAGGCAAAAAGACCACGATAATAATCAGCACGCCACTAATCACGGGTGTTGCCACCTCGACCGTTGCGCGATACACAATATGCAACCGACTGACACCCTTAGGCGCACGATTCAGTTGTGTATGAATGTTTTCCACCACCACCACAGCAGCATCCACCAATATCCCAATGGCGATAGCAAGCCCGCCTAAAGTCATCAAGTTGGCGGACACACCCGTCACACGCATCATGATAAAGGTAAACAACACGGCAAGTGGCAAAATAATGGCAACCGTTAATGCTGCTCTTAAGTTGCCCAACATTACAATCAGCACCAACAACACCAAAATCACAGCTTCCGCCAAAGCTTTTTCAACGGTAAACACTGCCGCAGAAACCAGCTCACTGCGGTCATAAAATGGAATGATTTTTATGTCATTGGGTAATGAAGGTTTTAATGCTTCCATTTCCGCTTTGATGCCTTCAATGGTCGAGCGGCTATTTGCCCCTTTGCGCAACAACACCAAACCTGTGACCACTTCACCTTCTCCGTCCGCAGTCACTGCCCCATAGCGGGTGAGCGACCCAATGCTCACCTTTGCCACTTGCCCCAGCAATATCGGCATCCCATTGCGTGTTGCCACTGTAATGCGCCGAATATCATCTTCATTGCGCAACAAACCTACTGTGCGCAGCAGCAACATGGTTTCACCGCGCTCAATGCGGTCACCACCAGCATTACGGTTGTTATGCTCCAAAGCTGTTTGTAAGTCTTGAATGCTTAAACCATAACGCACCAAAGCTTGTGGGTCAGGGTTAACTTCAAACGCACGCACTTCACCGCCCAATGAATTCACATCGGCAACACCATCCACAGTGCGTAGACGCGGTCGAATCGTCCAATCTTGAATGGTTCTTAATTCGCTGTTGGTATAATTTTCGCCTTGGATGCGATACATATATATTTCGCCCAATGGCGTGGTAATCGGTGCTAACCCGCCATCAACACCTGCTGGCAACTTGCCCCAAACTTGATTCAGGCGTTCTGTCACCTGATTCCTTGCCCAGTAAATATCTGTGCCGTCTTCAAAATCAATTTTGATAATACTTAATGCTGATTTGGTAATCGAACGCAGCACCGTTTGTTTGGGTAAACCCTGCATTTCCATTTCAACAGGGAATGTAATGCGGCTTTCTACCTCGGAAGGCGATAAACCTGGGGCTTTGATAATGATTTGTACTTGCGGTGATGAAATATCAGGAAATGCATCAATCGGCAGTGTTTTGAATGACCATACGCCTCCAGCAGCCAAAGCGACAGCCAAAATCAACAGCATTAATCGTTGAACAAGTGAAAAACGAACCAAAGCAGCAATCATTGTGTTTTCTCCAATTGTGGTGTGGCTTGTGAATATCCAATCACAGAAATACCCGCATTAAAGCGCAATAAAGCAAGCTCTTGCCATGCTGATGCAAGCATCTGTATATATGTGTCTTGCGCATCAAATGATGTGTTATAAGCATCAATTAAATTCAATACACTTAACTCACCCACATCAAATGCTTGATGGGTTAAGCGCAGCATCTTTTTGGCAGGTTTGAGCACTTTAGCTTGGTAATGGTTACTTTGTTCCGTCAAATGACTCACATGCAAAAAGCTTTTATCTACATTGGCTTGCAAGTCGCGCTGTGTTGCCTGCAAATCTGCTTGATGCAGTTGCGTGCGATATTGCGCTTGGCTTACCCCGCCTTTATTCTGATTCCAAAGTGGCACATCCATGCTCACCACAAGCCCAGTTACCGTATCTTTTTGCCCTGCCAAAAACTCATTGCGCACAAAAAGTGTCACCACAGGGTCGGCAAATCGCTCTGCCTTAGCAACCGCAATACCAGCTTCAGCTTCAGCAATGGCTTGTCTATTTGCTTGAAGTGATGGATGCTGCTCCAAGGCAGTGTCTATCGTGCTACGCTTATAAGGCATGGCTATTGATTTTAGTACAGGCACAATAAGCACCTGCTCCAGCGGCAACCCAAGCAAAGCTTTAAAGCTTAATGACGACTCATGAAACAAGCCCTCTGCTTGGGCAACTTGCTGTTGGGCTGTTTGCAACGCAATGTCCAAACGCATCACTTCCAAAGGCGTGAGGTAGCGTACCAAAGGGTCGTTTTTACTGGCTTTCGTCCGTTGATGTTGTTTGATTTCAAACAAACGACTTTTACTTAACCGCAATGACGCTTGTTTGCGCTGCAAATCATAAAATGCTTGGGCAATACGATATTCCAATTGTAATTGTTGAAGTTGTAACATGGCTTCAGCTTTCGCTACGCCCAATTCTGCTTGCTGTTGTTGTTTGGCTGCGCGAAACATAGGAATAGCTTGCGACACTGCAATTTCAGTGAAGTTATAACCACCCGATGTATCTTCAATGCCCAAAAGGTTATCCGCTTGCAAGCTCACATTGGGGTTGGCCCATGTTGTCGCCTGCGTTATTTTCCCTTGTTGCATACCAATCTGCGCGATAGCTGCTTTCATTTCAGGGGTTTGGGCTATGCCAATTTGGATGCTTTTTTCTAAGGATAATGTCTGCGTTTTTTCATTGGCATAAGCTTGCGTGTTTAACACCAATGCCATACTTGTCCATGCGAGTGTGTGCCAAAAAGGCTTAATCTTGGTCGCGTATTGCAATTTTGCTTTCATAAATAAAAACATCCTCCTACGGGTATGCTTATCAGCGGGAGGTAAAAGTTGCTCCCAGTGTCAGCGGAGCGAAGCATTGCTAGGTCTAGGTTAAAAAAGAGTGAAGGTTACGGGAAACAATGATTAATGTTTCGCAATTTTAATCCTTATCTTTTTTTGATTTATGCTCTAAAGGCGGCAGCTTTTGATTGGGTTTATTGTATTGCTTCCACAAATAGGAAGCCAACCAAATCGCCGCACCCACCGCCAAAGCATATATCAACGCACTGTCTCCGCTGTCGTTGCT
>DQSL01000113.1 GCA_015663235.1 Mariprofundaceae bacterium | reverse complement strand
AGTTAATGTTGACCACTTTGCTTTGACCTGACACTACAGTTTGAGGCGACACGGGAGTAACGCTAATATTACCATAGGTATCAACAAACCCACCGACTGCAAAGTTTGCTAATGCTGCAATGGTAGTGCCGTTATCAATAAAGCTATCAACAGTAATTTCGTAATCGCCAGGTGGTACATTGATTTTATAATTGCCTGCACTATTTGTTTTTGTAAAATATATACCCTGCGTCAAGTTTATACCTGAAATCCAGACACCCACATTACCTACGCTACCATAGGCATCTGTGATATTGCCAGAAAAACTGGCTCCTTTAGCCAATTTTAGGTTGATAGCAGTTTGATCGACTGCAGCTACCACAATACTCCTTGTATATGGATCAAAAGGGGTTTGCACCACTTCATTGGTTGTAAGCGTTGAGGCATAACCACCTATATCAGTATTGGGTAGTGGTTGCGGTGTCATGGTTACATTATCCCATATCATGTTATTCGCCCTGAGTACATAATATTCACCAGGGCTACTGGCTGGAAGCGCAATGCTATATGCACCATAAGGGTCTGTGGTTGCAATAAAACTGGTAGGAAAAAAGTTGCTTGAGGTATTATTATACAGATCAATAATAATATCTAGCCCTGAAACAGCAAGGCCATAGCTGTCTGTTACCGAGCCAGAAACAAGTGCTCCAGCTTGCAGTTGGGCATTATAGGTAAATGGTGGGGTCATCACATTGGCTTGAGCAATATCAGATGTTACAATAGAACCACTAATGCCTGTAAAATAACCACCGCCGTTGGCAGGTAGCGCAATTTCCCTGCCAGAAGGGTCACGTGTCATGGCATCGGCAAAGACGTGGTAGCTTCCTGCCTTGACTCCTGTGGTATAGTTACCATAAGGATCGGTAACTGTATGCCACGAGCTACCATTTTGAATACCGGAATTAGAGGCGTTGGAAAAACGAACAATAGCATTGGGAACTGCAATATTTGCAGCATCAATAATTGTTCCAGATACTGTAAGCCCTGGCTCCACAATAAGCGTTAAGTTGGCAAGTGCATGGGGATTAACGGGGATAGGGTCTCCTGCATCTATTCCAATATTGGCACCTGAAACTGCAGTTGGTGTGTAAAAACCACTAGCATATGCTTGGTTTTTAGTCTCAACTCCGAAGTAATATAATGTGTTTGGTAGGTTAACACTGAGTTGTCCATAAACGTCTGTTGTACCTGCTTGTATGAATTGCGATGTATATGGGTCATATGCCCATACTTCCACATTGGGAACTGCAGCTGCATATATATCCTGAACATTTACTTGAAGATTGACGGACGCAACATTGACGGTGCGTGTTACTGGAGTTGCAGCATTACCTGCGGCATCACTTGCATTATAGGTTAGCGTATATGTACCCACAACTGCAGTATTCACAGTGCCTGTCACAGTTGCAATCAAACCTGTATCAACATTATCCGTAACCGTGCTGCCTGCGTCAGTATATGCAGCACCCTGAGCTACAGTAATAGGGTTTGCGCCGTTTAGCGTAATCACTGGCGCAGTTTGATCAACTACAGGTATGCCTACTATATTAATATTTAAGTTTACTGAAGCTTTACTGCCAAACGCATCAGCAACACCAATAGCAAGGGTGAATGTTTGACCTGCGGCGGAGGCAGGTGGCGTGAGTGTAATCACACCTGAGGTAGGATGAATAGATATCCAAGATGGCGTTGCGGGAGCAAGTGCAAAGCTAAGGGTGTCTCCGTCTGGGTCGGATGCAATGGCATAAACATCAGTGTTGAGGATACCAACGGATGCGGTAAGTGTTGCGGCTGATAAGCTAATAATAGGCGTACGATTAACAACCAAAACATCTACAGAGCCTTTAACGGTAGGGTCTTGATCAGGGTTTACATAGGGGTCAATGTGTGCAGCAATGGTGTAGCTGCCCAGCGTAGCGGGGGCTGTCCATGTGTTGGTTGCGCCATACGGGTCAGTGTTTGCAAGTGTGCCGCCTGTTTTTGCCCAAAGTAGGGGAGAGGAGGCATTGGGTGTATTACCTGAAACTTTACCAATGAGGTTGACCAAACCACCACGGAAAGTGCTGGTCTTATCAGCGGCTATTTTAACAGATAGGTTCATTTTCACAGGTACAGTAACGGGTTTACCTTTGAGGTTTACGGGTGCAGATAATGTTTCATAAAGTATAATACCTGTAGCATTGGCTTGAGCGAATGCTAAAATGCGAAAGCGAATGCCATTACCATTGGGAACTCTGATTTTCAGGGTGAAGTTTGGGCGATTGGCAACAACTGGACCAGCAATGATTTTGCCCGAAGCGTTAAGCGCCACTAAGGAAAACGATTGAATGTTCGCAGGAATGCTGCCTTGGGTGCCAATAGCACCCGATGCAACCGATTGCCCTAAGGAAATGGTGACATCTGTTGCAGTGTGATTTGGCTCATTGGCACCACAAGATGCTAAGAACAAAGCAAAAGTTAAAAATAAAAAGCGCATAAAAACCCTCACATCAGATAAGTATCAAACTATATATAGATTGTAAATATAGTTATGTAAAGGGGTGGTGCAGTTTTTTTAAAAGGGTATGCTCGGGTCAAATTTATGGTAAATGACGAGGCGAGATATTGAAAGAATCATTACACATTGTCCTTTTTGAGCCTGAAATTCCGCCGAATACGGGAAACATTGCAAGGCTTTGCGCTTGCACAGGTGCGCAATTGCATTTGGTGCACCCGTTGGGCTTTGATTTATCTGAAAAACAAGTGCGCAGGGCAGGTTTGGACTATTGGCAGCACTTAAATGTGCAACAACATGATAATTGGGGTGCGTTAAAGTTTTGGATGCAAGGAAACTTGCCTGTGACACCGCGATTGTTTGGCTTGACCACCAAAACTGATAAAAGTTATTGGGATATTCAATACCAAGCCCATGATGTGCTGGTGTTTGGTCCTGAAACAAGAGGTTTGCCCCAAGGAATAAGAGAAGAAATCAATGCGTTGACTATCCCCATGCGCGGCGATGCACCTGTGCGCTCACTCAACCTTGCCAACGCTTGTTCGATTGTGGTTTATGAAGCTTTAAGGCAGTTGGACAGTACTGATTTATAAAGGAAAATAGCTTTTCTTTCTATTGGCTCACATCCTGCTACTATGCGCCGCCCTTTGCAGGTGGCTGTGAAGGATTTGAATCAGATTTTGAGGTAACATTATGTCCCCTAATATTAGAAATATCGCTATTATCGCCCACGTTGACCATGGCAAAACAACACTTGTCGATGAATTGCTGAAACAATCAGGCACGCTGGATGATATGCGTGAAGATTTGGAAACATGCGTGATGGACTCCAACGATATTGAGAAAGAACGTGGTATTACGATTCTTGCGAAAAACACAGCGATTACATACAACGGCACACATATCAATATTGTGGACACACCAGGTCATGCTGATTTCGGTGGTGAAGTTGAGCGCGTATTAAACATGGTAGATGGCGTGGTACTGTTGGTTGATGCGGCTGAAGGCCCTATGCCTCAAACACGTTTTGTAACGGGTAAAGCATTGGCGCTTGGTTTGAAGCCGATTGTGGTTGTGAATAAAATTGACCGTGAGGGTTCTGACCCTGATGGCGTGGTTGATAAAACCTTTGATTTGTTTGCAGCTTTGGGTGCAACGGATGAGCAGTTGGATTTTCCAGTGGTGTTTGCATCGGCAAAAAATGGTTATGCCATGATGGATCATACCGAAGAATCGGATAATATGACATGTTTATTCGAGACCATTATGAATCATGTTGAACCACCAAAAGGCGACCCAGAAGCAGTATTACAAATTCTTGCAACGACTTTGGATTGGGATGAATATATTGGGCGTATCGTTGTCGGGCGTATTGCTAACGGTACGATTAAATCAGGACAACAAGTGGGCGTGGTTCACGCAGACGGCACACAGTCCAATTTTAAAGTAAGTAAACTTCTTGGTTTTAAAGGTTTGGATCGTATTGAAATTGATTCAGCGTCAGCAGGTGAGTTGGTTGCGGTAGCTGGTATTGAGCATATCAATATTGGTGAGACGATTACGGATAAAGATAACCCTAAAGCCTTGCCTGTGATGACTGTGGATGCACCAACATTAAGCATGGAATTACACGTGAATAAATCACCGCTTGCTGGTCAAGAAGGTAAATTTATCACGACACGTCAAATTCGTGACCGTTTGTACAAAGAAATTCGTACCAATGTGGCAATGAAAGTTGAAGAAACAGATTCGGCTGATATTTATAAGATTTCAGGTCGTGGTGAGTTGCATATTGGTATCTTGCTTGAAAACATGCGACGTGAAGGTTTTGAGATGGCAGTGTCACGTCCAACAGTGATTTTGCGCGAAGAAAATGGCGTAAAAACAGAGCCTTATGAGCATTTGACCATTGATGTTGAGCAAGAATATCAAGGCACAGTGATTGAGAAATTGGGTAAACGTGGCGCAGAAATGACCAGTATGGAAACAGCCGATGATGGCATGACGCGTATTGAGTTCATGTGTCCAACCCGTGGTTTGATTGGGTATACATCTGAATTTTTAACTGATACACGTGGTACGGGCACAATGAACCATGTCTTTCACTCGTATGGTGAGTTTGTTGGGCAGTTGCCAGGTCGTTTGAATGGTGTATTGATTGCCAACGGCACAGGCGAGACGGTTTCTTTCGGTCTTTGGAAAATCCAAGAGCGTGGTAAGTTGTTTATGGGCGCAGGCGTTAAGATTTATGAAGGTATGATTATTGGTATTCATAGCCGTGATTCAGACTTGGTTGTAAATGCCAGCCGTGAGAAGAAATTGACCAACGTTCGCGCATCAGGCACGGATGAAAAAGTTGATTTGGTGCCACCATTGAATTTGTCTTTGGAACGTGCGATTGAATTTATTGCTGATGATGAGCTTGTAGAAATCACACCGAAAAGTATTCGTTTGCGTAAACGTTTATTGATGGAAAATGAGCGGAAACGCGCAACCACTAAAAAAGTGAAGTAACACACTTCGTTTAAAGTATGTAAAGGCTGTAAGTGGAAACACTTGCAGCCTTTTTGTTGTGGATTGCGCGCTTTTTAAATCCGCGCTTCCTATCTTGAGCAAGGTCTTTATGCTTCGCTCATGACTTCGACTTCTGATGCAGACAAACCGATGATGACTTTAGATGAGCTGCGCCAAGCGATTGATGCTGTGGATGATAAAGTATTGCAGCTTATTTATGAGCGGGCATTGCTTGCCACAAAAGTTGGTGAATATAAGAAAAATCAACCTGCCAACACACCATTTTATGTGCCAAGTCGTGAAGCATCCATTATTCGCAGGTTGTTGGATAAAAGTGGTGAAGATGCGGATAAAAACCATAGTATACGTATCCCAGATGAAGCGATTCATGGTATTTTTCGTGAAATTATTGGTGCATGTTTAGCTTTAGAACATCCCATGACCATTGCCTATTTGGGTCCTGAAGGTACATTTACGCATACTGCAGCCACCCGCCAATTTGGTTCATCGGCAAACTATATGGCATGTGCCAATCTTGAGCTTGTGTTTGATGCGGTGGAGTCGGGTAGGGCGACTTATGGTTTAGTTCCTGTTGAAAATGCTTTTGCAGGTGCGGTAACACACACATTAGATTTATTCGCTGATTTTGAGCGCGATACTTATATCTGCGCCGAAGTGCAGCTTTCTATTCATCATCATTTGTTTTCTCATGCGGAAAAGCTGGAAGACATCAAGTTGGTTATTTCACATCCGCAACCTTTGGCACAATGCCATGATTGGTTGTTGGAACACCTACCAAACGCAACCTTGATGGAAGCATCATCCACGGTTCATGCCGCGAAAATGATTGAGGAAGCAAGGCTGGGTAGTGATACTGGTCTGGATTGGCAACATGCTGCTGTTGTTGGACCTTATACTATTGTTGATTACACAGCGCTTCCATTGTTGGAAAAAAGTATTGAAGACCATCATGATAACCGAACCCGCTTTTATGTGATTGGACAGCATGATTCTCCGCCATCGGGTGAAGATAAAACAGCCTTGGTGATTTCAACCAAAGATGAACCAGGTGCATTGCATCAATTGATTCAGTCTTTTGCCAGCCGTGATATTGGTTTAACCCGCATCGAATCGCGACCTTCGCGCAAAAAAGCGTGGGAATATGTCTTTTTCATTGATGTTTTGGGGCATAGGGATGATGAACCTGTGGCAGAAGCCATTGCTGAAATCCAAGCGCAACACGGTGTCATGGTAAAAGTTTTGGGTTCTTGCCCTGTTTCACGGAAGCTTTAATGAGCACGGATTGGTTAGCGCAGGCTGTTTCACAGTCTAAATCGCTACACCCCTATATTCCTGGTAAACCCATCACGCAAATGTTGCGTGAATTGGGCTTGTCGGACACGGAAATCGCAGCTCAAGTATCCAATACAATAAAACTTGCATCCAATGAAAACCCATATGGTGTGTCCCCTAAATCTTTGAAGGCAATCGGGCAAGCGGCAACTGAAGCTCACCGCTATCCTGATGGTGATTGTTTTGAACTCAAACAAAGATTGGCGAAGAAACACGGTATTCGTGCTGAACAACTATTGATTGGTAATGGCAGCAATGAGGTGTTGGAACTTATCATTCGCACCTTTGCGGGTGCTGGTGATGAAGTGGTTTATAGTCGGCGTGGTTTTATTGTTTATGCGCTAGCAACCACTGCCGCTGGTGCGATGGGTGTTGCTGTGCCTGAAAGCGATGGTTATATGCATGATTTAAATGCCATGCTTGGTGCGGTGAATAAAAACACCAAGGTGGTGTGTATTGCCAACCCAAACAATCCAACAGGAGCTTTGCTGCAAACATCAGCGTTGCAGGATTTTTTAGACAAGCTTCCCTCGCATATTGTGGTGATTATTGATGAAGCTTATGTTGAATACGTTAAAAATGAGATTGCGGATAGTGTTCATGCGCTCAAACACGACGGTTTAATCATCAGTCGCACCTTTTCCAAAGCGTTTGCTTTGGCGGGTTTAAGGGTGGGTTACGCTGTTGCCAACCCAATTTTATTGGCTGTGGTCAACCGTTTTCGTGAGCCGTTTAATGTGAACATGATTGCCCAGGCTGCGGCGTTGGCAGCTTTAAATGATGAAGATTGGGTGATGGATAAAGTTGCCAAATGCAAAGCAGAACGGGTTAGGCTTGAAGCAGCTTTGGCTGGTATGAACTGTTTGGCAGCGCCAAGCTTTGCCAACTTTGTATTGTTTCAACATAAAAAAAGTGCCGAAGTCGTCAAAAAGCTGGAACAAAAAGGTGTGATTGTGCGTCCACTTGCGCCTTATGGTATGCCCGATGTGTTGCGGGTATCTGTGGGCACGCCAACTGAAAATGATGCTTTTTTGGCTGCTTTAAGTAAGGTGTTGCCATGATACAAACACTTGCAATCATTGGCGTTGGCTTAATTGGTGGCTCACTTGCTTTAGCACTTAAAGAAAGAGGTGCTGTGGGCAAGGTCATTGGCGCAGGGCGTAATGAAGACAATTTAAAACTTGCCGAGAGCTTGGGTATTGTGGATAGCTGGACAACATCCTTAATCGATGCCGTGAAAGATGCCGATGTGGTACTTATTGCCGTGCCTATGGGTGCTTATGAAAGTGTATTAAAAACCATAGCACCAGCACTTAAAGATGGCGCGGTTGTTACCGATGCAGGAAGCACCAAACAACATGCGATTGAAGTAGCAACATGTTTACCAGAACATGTTTCATTTATTGCAGCACACCCCTTGGCAGGCACTGAAAAATCAGGTGCAGATGCTGCATTCCCAACATTATACCAAGACCACTTATGTATTGTAACACCTGATGAAACAACGGATAAGAAAGCTTTGGCAGTGGTAGAGAAGATGTGGCAAGATGCTGGTGCGAATGTGGTCAGTATGCCTGCGGCTGAACATGATAAATTGTTGGGAGCTGTCAGTCATTTGCCACATCTGGCAGCATTTGCTTTGGTCAATGCAGTGAATAAACAAAAAACAGATGATTTCGACCCCATGGCTTATGCCGCAGGTGGCTTTAAAGACTTTACACGCATTGCATCTTCCTCTCCTGAAATGTGGCGTGACATTGCCTTGGCAAATCGAGATACATTAGAACAGCAAATTGATATTTTGCTGGATGAATTGCAAAATATTAGGGTGGCACTTCAAGCAAGTGACAAAGAAAGTTTAACGGCATTGTTCTCATCGGCAAAAGATGCAAGAGATGACTGGCTTGCCAAACGGACAAAGGAAAACATATGAATATCGGCGGCACATTAATCGCAGGGCCTGCAAAAGGCGCGCTGAAAGGTAACATCACTGTTCCTGGTGATAAATCCATGTCCCATCGCTCCATTATGTTGGCTGCATTGGCGGATGGAGTGACCAAAATCGAAGGTTTTTTACCTGGCGACGATAACTTTGCTACGGCAACCATGTTTGAAGCCATGGGCGCGAAAGTGACATGGTTGAATGATGAAAAAACATCGCTAACTGTTGAAGGTGTGGGTTTGTTTGGTCTTAAAGAACCTGAGAATATATTGGATGCAGGTAACTCAGGCACGGCAGCGCGATTAATCACAGGTATATTGGCAGGGCAAGACTTTCATAGTGTGATGGTAGGTGACGCATCCTTGCATTCGCGTCCTATGGCACGCGTGGCTGACCCTGTGCGAGCGATGGGTGCAAAAGTAGATGGGCGTGAAGGTGGTAATAAAATGCCGTTATCTATTCGTGGGGGTAAACTTAAAGCTATGCACTTTGTTTCACCAGTGGCATCAGCGCAAGTGAAATCGTGTGTATTGTTGGCAGGATTGTTTGCCGATGGCGAAACAACGGTGACTGAGCCCAAAGCAACCCGCGACCATACAGAACGTATGTTACCCTTATTTGGGCAAGCCGTAGAACGTGTTGATGCATTCACAAGTAAACTTAAACCCTGTGGCAAACTCACAGCACCCAAAGATGTGGTGCAAATTCCTGCCGACCCATCATCGGCAACCTTTTTTGCAGTGGCAGCATCCATCATTGAAGGTTCTGATGTGGTTTTAAACAGCATTGGCATCAATCCAAGGCGTGATGGCTGGCGCAGGGTGATGGCGGATATGCAGGCTGATTTAACTTTAGAAGCTGAAAATACAGTGGGCGCAGAACCCGTGGCGGATATTCGCGTTAAATCAACCAAACTTCAGGGCATGAAGGTAAATCCACAAGATATTCCTGATGCGATTGATGAGTTTCCTGTGTTGTTTGTAGCGGCGGCATTATCGGATGGCACATTCATCTTGAATGAAGCTGAAGAGTTGCGGGTTAAAGAGTCTGACCGTATCGCAACCATGGTTGCCGCCTTGCAAGCATGTGGTGCAGATATTGAAGAAAAAGAAGATGGTGCTATTATTCATGGTAAACCCAAGCTTAAGGGTGGTGTTACTGTGGATGCCCACGGTGACCACAGAATTGCCATGGCGATGGCAGTTGCCGCACAAAAAATGGATAAAGAGATTCGCATTGAAAATGCATCAGCCATTGCCACATCATTCCCCAGTTTTGTCGATTTAGCGCAAAACATTGGCATGAATCTGCGCTGGGAAGAAACATGAGTGGATTGGTTTGCGAATGGCAAGTAAGCCAAGGTTTACAGATTGCCATTGATGGGCCATCAGGCTCTGGCAAAGGCACGATTGCAGCTATGATTGGTGAAGCGTTGGCATTACCCGTGCTCGACACAGGGCTTTTATATCGTTATGTGGGCTGGCGCGCTGATGAAGAAGGCGTATCGCTGGATGATGAAAATGCAGTGTTATCCATGCTTGATACTGCGATAAATTCCATGGTTTGGAAGGCTGAAGGAATCTTCTTGAAAGAGGATGATGCTGAAAAGGATTGCACTTCGCGGCTTCGTGATGAGAATGCAGGCGCTCGTGCGTCGCAAGTGGCTGCCATGCCGCAAGTTCGTGCGGCATTGTTGGATGTGCAGCGGAAAATTGCCAAGTTGGGTTGCGTGATGGATGGGCGTGACATTGGCACGGTTGTTTTGCCTGATGCACAAGCGAAGTTTTTTTTAACGGCATCGCAGCGTGAGCGGGCAAGAAGGCGATGGAGTCAGCTTAAGGCTAAAGGCGTAGATGCTGACTTGGAACGTATTGCGGCAGAATTAAAAACACGCGATGCAAGAGATACAGATAGGGATTGTGCGCCGCTGGAAAAAGCAGTGGATGCCATCCATATTGATTCAACAATCATGGCTATGGATGATGTTGTTGATAGAGTTTTGAATGTTTTAGAAAGAAGAAAGTTGATAAATAAGAAATGAGTGAGTTAACCATGAACACTGAAATCAAACCTGATGATACTATTGAACAAGACGTTCAATCTACTGATGTAAGCACTGAAGAAAGTGCTGCACCTGAAACCAACGAAGAAGAGTCGTTTGCAGCCCTTTTTGCAGCTTCGATAGAAGAGCAGCCCAAACTTTCGCGTGGCGAATATGTGACGGGTGTGGTGGTGGCTATTGCCAGCGATGTCGTGACAGTTGATTTAAAAGGTAACAGTGAAGGTGTGATTAAAGCCTCTGAATTTGCTGAGATTGGCGAAGCTGTACCAGCTATTGGTGATGAAATATCCGCGTTGATGGTGGGCAAGGGTAGGCAAGGTGTTGAGTTATCGGTCTTGCAAGGCAAACGCCGTGAAGTGATGAACACAGTGCTTGCAGCCAAAGAAGCTGGCGAGCTTGTTTCAGGCACAGTGAGTAAAGAAGTCAAAGGCGGTTTTCGTGTTGACTTGGGTGGTTTTGAAGCCTTTTTGCCGCGCTCAGAAGCCGACACTGGTTTTGTGAATGCTGGCGAATTATTAAATCAAACCTTTGATTTTGCGATTATTGAAGTGCAGCAACGCCCTGAAAATATTGTGGTGTCGCGTAAACAACCCTTGGCTGAACAAGAAGCAGTCGTTCGTGCAGCCTTTTTTGAGAACAATGTTTTGGGTGATAAGATTGAAGGTACGATCAAACGTTTAACCAACTTTGGCGCATTTGTAGACCTTGGCGGTCTTGATGCCTTGTTGCATGTGTCTGACATCGCTTGGAAACATATTGATAATCCTGCGGAAATGTTGTCTGTTGGGCAAAAAATCACTGCCGAAGTGATTAAACTTGATGCCGAATCAGGTAAAATTTCAATTTCCATGAAAAACTTAATTGAAGACCCTTGGGTTAGAGTTGCAGATACATATGAACCCGGTATGAAGGTCACAGGTACAGTTCGCAAACTTATTAAAGTGGGTGCGATTGTTGAGCTTGAGCCTGGTGTGGACGGTTTGATTCATCGCTCTGAAATGAGCTGGACGCGTAAAGATATTGAGCCTTCCAAAGTGGTTACTGAAGGTGATGTTGTAGATGTTGCCGTGTTGGACTTTGATGCTGAAAAACGTCGCCTTCGTTTGAGCTTGAAAGAAGTGCGTGAAAATCCTTGGCAAGCTTGGATGGCAGCAAACCCAGCGGGCTCTAAAGTGACAGGTAAGATTAAAAATATTTCTGACTTTGGGTTCTTTGTTGGTCTGAGTGATGAGTTAGATGGTTTGGTACACATCGGGAATATCTCTTGGGATGTGTCGGGTGATGAAGCCATTAAAGACTACCAAAAAGGGCAAGAGGTTGAATGCGCGGTGATTGGTGTTGACGTTGAACGCGGGCGTATTGCTTTGGGTGTGAAACAACTGACAGCAAACCCTTTTGAAACTTTCATTGCAGGTTCTAAGAAAGGCGCGGCAGTTAACGGTAAAGTGATTGAAGTATTACCCAATGCCTACCTTATTGAAGTGGCAGATGGTATTGTGGCTAGACTTGCACAACGTGAAATGCCACGCGAGCAAGCTGCTCTAAAAATTGGTGATGAAGTAGAAGCAAAGGTTACGAATATAGATCGCAAACGTGAACGGGTTGAGCTTTCTATTCGCCA
This sequence comes from Mariprofundaceae bacterium, assembly GCA_015663235.1. Taxonomy (GTDB): domain Bacteria; phylum Pseudomonadota; class Zetaproteobacteria; order Mariprofundales; family Mariprofundaceae; genus Ghiorsea. The sequence goes on along the minus strand of DQSL01000113.1, from coordinate 8,896 downwards.
ATTATTGCGTGATGAAGAGCGTGATTCTATTCGTGATTATGCTAAGAAAAACAAAGCAGATGAATCACCATCTGCATTGGCACTTGAGCTTCAGCGGAAGTTTTTAAACAAGTAATAAACACGAGAAACCTTGTGTTCTGTTAAAGTTTGAATTACGTTGTCTTTGTGTTTTTATGGTGAAAGGAGTGGTGGGCATGACAAAATCAGAACTTATCGACGCAGTGGCTGCTGCCAATAGTGATATTACGCGCCGTGAAGCGGAAGTGGTTGTAAGCACAGTGTTTTCAGCTATTTCTGAAGAGCTTGCTGAAGGTGGTCGCGTTGAACTTCGTGGCTTTGGCAGCTTTAGCATCAAGAAACGTGACTCGCGTACTGGGCGTAATCCTAAAACGGGTGAATCAGTCTTTGTGCCTGCAAAAGTTGTACCGTATTTTAAGCCTGGTAAAGAACTACGCGAACGCGTAGATAAGTAGTCACTGTAATAATTTCTATTTCAAATGAACTGGCTTAGTTTAAGTGTAAGTATTGGTCTCGCTGTGTTTGCAACAACGTTTGCACTCACCAATACCATGCCAGTTCACCTATCATTCCTTGGCTTCCATACCGATGAAGCACCCTTGTTTATCCCCATATTTACCGCCTTCTTTTTTGGTTTTGCAGGCGGTGTTTTGGCGCTTAGCTTCTCTCGGCGTAAACATAAAAAGGAAATTAAACATTTACGCAAAGAAAATGCGATGTTGCATGAAGAAGTTGAAAACCTAAGAACAATTCCTTTGCAAGATGACTTATGAGCAGTTTTATTATTATTCTCATGGCAGTGGCGGTGATGGTTGCTGCGGCTCTTATTTGGAAAAATAGGGAAGAGTTTTCAGAGCAAGACCTTGAAGAACCGCCTGAAGATATTCGGGTTAGCCCATTGCTTCGTGGTATTAATTTCTTACTATCCGATAAACCTGACCGCGCACTACAAGAAATGGTGCAGGTGGCAAAAATCCGCTCAGAATCCGTGGAAGTGTATATGGCATTGGGTGAAATGTTTCGTGCGCAAGGCGAATATGGACGGGCAGTTCGTATTCATCAAAATATTTTGGCACGACCTGATGTTTCCTCAGACCTACACTTTCAAGCTTATGTTGCATTGGGTCGTGATTTTCAGGCGGGTGGTTTGCTTGATAGAGCGCTTAAACATTATGCCAAGGCGCTTGCTATGCAGACGGATCACTTGCCATCTTTATATGCTTGTTTGCGTATTCGTGAGCAAAGCCATGAATGGGATGAAGCAGAATGGTTGGTTAGCCGCTTGGAGCAAGTTGAAAACGCATCTTACCATGAACATCGCGCTTATCTTAAAGCTGAAATGGCGAACAATGCTTGGGAGCAGGGTGATGTTGCGCTCGCGGAAAGTTTAACCATTGAAGCCTTAAAGCTTTCTCCCAGTTGCACCCACGGTCATTTGTTGCGTTTGCGGCAACTACTTAAAGCTGGTGAAGCTGATGCAGTAGTAGCGCAATCCGAACAGTTCTTAGAACAAGTTAAAGTAGACCATCACAACCTTTTACCAGAAGTTTTGTTGTCAGATGAACAGTTTTATAAAGTCAAAGGTGAAGCTTTTTTATGGCAAACATGGCAGCAGCGGCATGACCTTGAGGTTGGGGTTCGCTGGATTGAAAATGTTAGTAAGTTACACGGGCAAGATGCAGCGCGTAGTTTAAGAGATAAGCTTGAACTGTCTGATTTAAGCTTGCGCCATGAGCTTAGATTGTCGGCTTTGAATGAAGCGGATAACAACTTGATTCAACAGGCTAAATATTGGCGGTTGAGCATGAAATTGTATGCGTGTAAACATTGTGGCGTTCAGGTGCATCAAATGCGTTGGCATTGCCCGAAATGCAACAAATGGGGAACTATGGAGCCATTGCAAGGCTCACATGTGTTTGGAGAAGAGCAACATGCCGCATAATACAATGAAAGACAAAATTATGGTGGCTTTGGATGTGAATAGTCAATCAGAAGCCTTAGCTATGCGTGATACTTTGTCTGACAGCGTGGGTTGGCTGAAAGTTGGGCTGCAGTTGTTTGTGGCTGAAGGTCCAAGTTTGATTGCCGACTTAAGCAAAACCCATAAAGTCTTTTTAGACCTTAAATTTCATGATATTCCAAACACTGTGGCGCAAGCCATTGAAAGTGCTGGTGCTTTGGGTGTGCAAATGGTCAATGTCCATGCAGGTGGTGGTAAACCTATGCTGGAAGCTGCGGCTAAAGCGGCTAAAGATTTTCCTGGTATGTTACTCATCGCCGTGACCGTCTTAACCAGTGATACCATGCCCAAGGAACAAGCTTTAGCGGTTGCTTTGCAACGGGCGAAGTTGGCCAAAGATGCAGGGCTTGATGGCGTGGTATGCAGTGTACATGAAGCGGCACAAATCAAAGAAACCTGTGGTGTTAATTTTATTACAGTCACCCCTGGTATTCGTTGGGGTAATCAAGATACACAGGACCAACAACGTATTGCCGACCCTAAAATGGCAGTGGAACATGGCTCGGATTATTTGGTGATTGGTCGCCCTATTTTGCAAGCAGACAGTCCTAAAAAAGCGGCTGAAGAAGCTGCTGCTATGATGAGCCAAGCTAAAGTCTAATGAAGATAGGCGTATTATTGCTTGCTGCGGGCAGTGGTAAACGCTTTGGCAGCGCCATTCCCAAACAATATTTAGAAGTTGCAGGCAAGCCGATGATTTTACACACATTGGAAAGCTTGAATAAATCGGCACATATCGCTGTGGTGCAACCTGTGATTGGTGATAGAGATATATGGTATGCTGATGCCGTTGCAGGCTATGATTGGAGCTTTGAGCTTTTAAAACCTGTGGTGGGTGGCGCAGAGCGTTCGATGTCTATGCAAAAGGGCCTTGCAGCCCTTCCTGAAACTATTGATATAGTGGCAGTGCATGATGCAGCGCGCGCATTGCCTTGCAAAGCCTTGCTGGATGATGTGTTTAATGTTGCTGAGAAACATGGCGCAGCCGTACCGGGTTTAGCCGTGCATGATACGATTAAACGTATCGCAGCAGATGGCAAGGTGTTAGAGACCCCTGACCGAAGTTCTTTAGTGGCCGTGCAAACACCGCAAGTGGCTCGCCGCGATTGGTTTGAGCAGGCACTTGAGATCGAAAAAGACCGTTTACATTTGCATACGGATGATGCATCGGTACTCGAAGCAGCGGGGTATGATGTGTATGTCAGCCAAGGTGATGTGAATAACCGTAAAGTCACCACCCAAGCGGATATGTTATGGTTAGAGGAGCAGTTGCGATGAGTATTCGAGTGGGTCAAGGTTTTGATGTACATGCTTTTGCGGAAAATCGTAAACTGATGCTTGGTGGTGTAGAAATACCGTACCACTTGGGTCTTACGGGGCATTCCGATGCCGACGTTTTGATTCATGCTATTTGTGATGCACTTTTGGGTGCAGCGTGTTTGGGTGATATTGGGCATCATTTTCCAGACACTGACCCCGCCTTAGAAGGTGTGGATAGCACGATTCTTCTCGCCAAAGTGAATGAAAGTATTCATAAGCTTGGGTTTAGTGTTGGTAATGTTGATGCAACTGTGATTGCCCAGAAGCCTAAATTGGCAACATATATCGAACCTATGCGTGTTCGCCTTGCTGATGTGTTGGGTATTGATGTAACGGCAATCAATGTCAAAGCTACAACCACAGAAAAGCTTGGTTTTACAGGGCGTGGCGAGGGTATTGCCGCTCAAGCTGTGGTTTTATTGGAAAAATAAATGCGGCAAACTTTGAGGAATCGAATCATTGAAGTTTGCAACGAAAAAGTAGCCAAAAAAGGTGATAATGTTGGTCTATCTTTTCACGCATTTTTTGCGAATAAAAATGATAACCCTGAGCTATTGATGGAAGCAGTAGGGTGGTGGATTGAAACGCAACAACTCGACCACTTTGAAAAAGCAATAAACATCAAGATGATGGTTGAAAAAGGACTCTAGGCTCTGATTTTCAAAGCCTGAAACACTTCATCAGCATGAAATGATGAGCGCACCAATGGACCAGAAGCCACCATGCCAAAACCTTTTTTCTCAGCGATGTATTTGAAATCATCAAATTCTTCAGGTGTCCAATACTTCATGACAGGATGATGGGCTTCGCTTGGGCGTAAATATTGCCCAAGTGTTAAAATATCAATCTTGGCTTCGCGCATATCATCCAACACCTGCAACACTTCATCACGCTCTTCTCCCAAACCAAGCATAATACCCGATTTGGTGACCACAGTTGGGTCAATCTCTTTGGCGCGTTGCAACAAGCGTAAGGATGTGAAATACCGTGCGCCAGGGCGCACAGAGCGATACAAACGTGGCACGGTTTCAAGATTGTGGTTAAAAATATCAGGTTTGGCTTCCATGATGGTATCCAAACATGAATCGGGTTTACGTTGAAAATCAGGGGTTAAAATTTCAATGGTGACTTCAGGTTGCCTTGCTCTGAGTTCCTTGATGACAGTTGCATAATGCCCTGCGCCACCATCTTTGAGGTCATCTCTGTCCACAGATGTAATCACCACATGTTTTAGTCCGATTTCAGCAACCGCTTTGGCAAGGTTGACTGCTTCATCAGGTTCAACGGCATCAGGTTTTCCTGTGGCGACATCACAAAATGCACAAGTTCGGGTGCAAACTTTGCCCAAAATCATGAATGTGGCAGAACCTTGTTTCCAACATTCACCAATATTAGGGCAAGATGCTTCTTCGCAGACCGTGTTCAATTTCAAATCGCGCATCATTTTGCTGATATTTTGATATTCTTTGGACATAGGGGCGCGGACTTTTAACCACTTGGGTTTGCCAGTCATGGGTTGTGCTTGTTGGGTGGTGGAGCTTACAACTTTAATAGGAATAACGGTTTTGCTCATGGTTTGGTGTTGTCCTTTTGATTTTGTTTAGGGTCAATGTCTGGGCCCAATAATATAGCAATCCATTGGGTTTTCGGGTTGGCTTCACAGGCGAGTTTTACAATCATGGTCAGCGGCACGGATAACAACATACCCACAGGACCCAGAATCCAGCCCCAAACCACCAAAGATAAAAAGACGACCAATGTGGAAAGCCCCACGCCTTTGCCCATATAACGCGGCTCAACCATATTTCCCATCACCACATTGACGATGATATAACCCAAAGCTGTGAGTGCTGCGGTATCTGCGCCCAATTGCACCATGGCTAACATCACAGCAGGCACTGCGGCAATGATAGAACCAATATTGGGTACGAAGTTGAATAAAAATGCCATCAAACCCCATAAAACAGGGTAATCCACGCCTAATATAGAGAGCCAAACGGTAATGAAAACACCCGTAGCGACACTGACCAAGCTTTTAATGACCAAGTATTGGTGCACGGTTTTAAGAAACTGCTGAAACGCACCTGCATTGGGCGCATGACCATCCATGATTGCCCATTTATGCGGCAAAGCAACGGCTTCAAACAATACAAATATCACAATCAATAGTAACAGGAACACATTGGTCAGCGCGTTACCTAAACCGCTTAATAAACTGCCCACAAACTTCATCGCCGATGCTGGGTTGATGGTCTCTAAAAGGTTGCCTGCTGGTATGGCAACGCCCATGCCTGCAAGCCAATGAAGAAGTTGTGCTGTTTGCCCATGAATACGCCCCTGATAAAAAGGAAGGTTTTTTGTGAAATCAGCAACGGCTGAACCTGTGTACAGTGAAAGCAATAAACCAATCAATACCAATGAGCCTGTGACGATAAAGACCGCAGGGGTGACACCTACACCTTTATTCAGCAGGTAATAAAGCGGCGGTAAACAAATGATTGCCACAAATGCAGATAATAAAATCGGCACAAGCAATGGCGCAGCCTGCTTCATGCCCGCAACGATTATCACAATACATGCAGCAATGAGCAAGATATGTTCGCCTCGACTGACGGGCGTTGGGTTTGTCATGTTTATTCGTAGTCCTTCAAGCGCGGGTCATCGAGCGCCAATTCATTTTCACCCGATGCGAAAGATAGCTTGAGCCAAGGTGTACACCCTTCGCAATCCATACCAGCACCAGCTTTCATAGCAGCTTCAAGCGAGCCTAACTCTTTAAGTTCGGCAAATGTTTTGTGCATACATTCGCAGCGGTTGACGATGTCTTCACTCATGATTCTTCCTCAATCTTTTTTGGGTTGGGCTGTGAATAAATGCCACCCGTTTGCCTAAAAGGTAACTTCAACATCCAAAGAAGGGAAGAAGTAGGCGTGTTTCCCTGATACTGTTCTAAGCCAATGGTCATCTTATCATGTCCCAAATCGGGTTGGGCATGGTAGCTGCCAAACAGCTTGTCCCAAATGGATAAATTAAAACCATAATTGCTGTTGGTTTCATGTTTAAAAATAGAATGGTGTACGCGGTGCATGTCGGGTGTGACAAATAGTAAGCGAACCAAGCTGTCCAAAGCTTTGGGCAGGCGAATGTTTCCATGATTAAACATCGCCATGCCATTGAGAATCACTTCAAACAAAACCACAGCAGCAGCGGGCGCTCCCAAAACAATCACGGCAGCAAATTTAATCAACATGGATATTAAAATTTCAATGGGGTGAAAGCGTAAACCTGTGCTGACATCAATATCGCGGTCGGCATGATGCACTTGATGCAAGCGCCATAATACAGGTACAACATGAAATAAGCGGTGTTGCCAATAAATAATCATATCCAAGACAACCACGGTTACGACAGTTGCCGCCAGTGGTGATAGTTCGATATTGTTGAGCAGACCATAACCTTTACTTTCTGCCCAAATAGCCACGCCAAATGCACCTGCGGGCAATAGCAGTTTAACCACAACTGTATCCACAGCAATCAGACCAAAGTTGTTTAACCAGCGTTTGACTTTGCTTTGCTGCAATGGGCGTTTGTTTGCCATAAATTCCCAAAGGATAACCGCGCTGATGATGGTAAGAAAAGCATAGGTGCGCAGTTCTTGGTCAGTCATTGTTAGCGAGCATTTCTTGAATAATCACTTTGCGCAGCTCTTGCATACCTTCGTTTTTCAGGCTGGATGTTAAGATAGGCTCAAGCATACCACCGAGCGCATCAATCATTTCTTGTTTGCGTTTGCGTTTGGCATTGCCTTTGAGTTTATCCGATTTTGTTGCCACAGGCTGCCAGCGAATGCCTGATTCATTGAGCCAATCAATCAATTGTAAATCACTGTCTTTAGGGCCATGCCTGAAATCTAACAAGACCAACACAAGCTGTGCGACCTTGGGGCTTTTAAGATAATTCTCAATCAAACCAGCCCATTTGTATTTTTCGACTTTAGAAGCGCGGGCATAACCATAACCAGGTAAATCCACGACCAAGATTTTATCATCCACTTCAAAGAGGTTGAGTAGGCGGGTGCAACCTGGATTTTTGGAGGTTTTCACCAATCCTTTGCGCCCAAATAGCGTGTTTAACAATGAGGACTTACCTACATTGGAGTGCCCAGCGACAGCGACTTGTGGTAAGTGTGTGTCAGGGAATTGTTTTGCATCAGCCACAGAGAGCTGAAAATTGGTGTTTTGCCAGTGTACAGAAGTTGTCATGGCGCAAGGCTGCATGGCTTGGCTCGAATGTTCAAACTGTTCTTTATCAGGCGGTTTATAAAAAAGTACATAAGATTGTTTATTGCACATAATAAAAATATGGTTATGGTGTGACTATAATCACATATAAAAAAAGAGGTTTTAATGGAGTACGAAGCTTTACTAAGATTAGACACAAGGTTGAAGGCAATTCTTGGTGATGCGAAGAAACTTAATGGTTTGCACTCTATTCTTTTGGCAGATGAAAACGGTTTGTCTGTGAGTTATTCGGGAGAAATTGAAAGCCCAAGTATTGCTGCTATTGCACCAGAGTTGATCCGTGTTGGTGAAAAAGCAACATCGCTTGGTTGTTATAACAGCATGAGTTGTGTCATGGTGATGTTGGAGAATAGTCATCTTTTGATTATCAAAACAATAACTATCCATAAGCAAAAATTTGTTGTTGTGATGGATGCACCATTAGCCCCCAAAGGTTTATCTTCGATGCTAATACAATTAAAAGAGGATATATCGAAAGCAATAAAAGTTGACAAAAAAGAGCGTATTGAGGAATAAAAAATGGCTGATATTTTATTTGAAAATGAAGATCATAAATGTGTGTTTTTTGATGATTACACTGAAGGAGAAATGATTTCAGCAAATCAGCACCTTATTATTCATAAAGGTGTTGGTATGTTGCTCGATCCAGGCGGACATAAAGTTTATGCAAAAATATTTTCAGCACTTCCTGAGTATACACCACCTTCATCATTGAAATATCTGTTTCTTTCTCATCAAGACCCAGACATCGTGGCATCGATTAATGCATGGTTAATGGTGACAGAAGCAGATGCTTTCCTGCCTCAAATTTGGACAACATTTGTGGCTCATTTCGGGGTTGATGCAACAGCAATGAAGCGAATGCACGGCATTCCAGATGAAGGCCGTATTTTAGATTTGGAAGGTTGCCCGCTTAAGATTATACCCGCACATTTTTTGCATTCGGCTGGCAACTTTCACGTGTATGACCCTGTTTCAAAGATTCTGTTCTCTGGAGACTTGGGCGCAGCACTTTCCGATTACCGATTTGTAGAAGACTTTGATGCGCATATTCCGCACATGTTAGGGTTTCATCAACGGTATATGGCAAGCAGTACTGCCTGTAAATTGTGGGCAAAAATGGTGAGAGAGCTAGATATTGAAATGATAGCCCCTCAACACGGCGCAATGTTTTCTGGCAAAGAAATGGTCAATCAATTTATTGATTGGGTAGAGAAGTTAGAAGTAGGTGCTGAGT
>DQSL01000086.1 GCA_015663235.1 Mariprofundaceae bacterium | reverse complement strand
CCGTCTGAACGCACCACCACAGGGTCATCCAAATCTTTGCGTAAAAACACTACATTATTGCGCAGTAAATCAGGCACAGTCACTTCGCCACTGTCCGCGTGAACCGCCAAGCGCCAAGTATGGTCTTCTCCAGCATCCAGCTTGGTTTGTCTGTCCTCTGCCGATAATACACGGCAACGACCATTGTAACGCGGTGGTAATCCACGTGATGTGGCAAGTTTCCTATCAAGGTTCAACTGACTTTCTGAGCAAAAACAAGGGTATGCGTGATTTTCAACTGCTAATTTATCCAGTGCTTCCTGATGTTGCTCTGCATGTTTGGATTGAAACAAAGGTTGGTCATCCCATTGCAAGCCCAACCACAACATATCTTCTTTCAGTGCATCAATGTATTGCTGCTCTGAACGGCTTTGGTCGGTATCTTCAAAGCGCAGCAAGAATTTACCACCCATTTTCTTGGCAAACATCCAATTCAACATCGCAGTACGCACATTGCCCAAATGCATCAAACCTGTGGGTGATGGGGCAAAACGGGTTACAACCTTACTCATTTCTTTTCATCCTTTTGCTTTGTTTCTTTGCGCTTTGGCATGATAATCATGGTTTCATCAGGATACACATAACCCAACTCTTGTCGAATCATCAGCTCCAAAGTTTCAGGGTCTTCACGCAAGCGCATCACTTCGCCTTGAAGTCGCTCTTTTTCAACTTTCAAAGCTTCAATATCCACTTGCAACTGCAACATGCTTTTTTTTTCCTGCTGAAAAACAAAATACCCATGTTTGGAGAAAGCTAAATCCCAAAACATGAGTATGATGATAATCAAACCAAGTGTATAAAGAAGCCAGCTACGCAGCTTTTTCCATGTTACCTTGTTCAGATATTAACCTCTTATAAATGCAGAAAAACCTGCATATTTTGCGCGGCTTCCAAGTTCTTCTTCAATGCGAAGAAGCTGATTATATTTTGCCATACGATCTGAGCGTGATGCAGAACCAGTCTTGATTTGACCACATGATAACGCCACTGCCAAATCAGCAATAGTCGTATCTTCTGTTTCACCAGAACGATGCGACATCATGGAATTATAACCTGCATCATGCGCCATATTTACGGCTGCAATCGTTTCAGTAAGCGTTCCGATTTGGTTAACTTTCACCAACAAAGCGTTGGCAACATCTGTATCAATGCCTTTTTTCAAAATATCAGGATTGGTCACAAATAAATCATCACCAACCAACTGAACTTTATCACCGATACGCTCGGTTAATAGTTTCCAGCCATCCCAATCATTTTCATCCAAACCATCTTCAACAGATACAATTGGATATTGGTCACATAACTTCTCGATGAAGTCGACCATGGCTTCAGAATCCAGCTTGCGTCCGCCTTCACCATCAAGCACATACATGCCATCTTTATAAAACTCAGATGCAGCCATATCCGTGCAAAGTACAATATCAGAGCCTGCTTTTAAGCCGACTTTTTCAATCGCTTCCAAGATAACAGTGATGCCTTCTTCATTCGAGCCAAGATTAGGTGCAAAACCACCTTCATCACCCACGGCTGTAATATGACCACCTTTTTGCAACACAGATTTCAAGGCATGAAAGACTTCCGCACCCATATCCATGGCTTCAGTAAAACTTGAAGCACCTGCTGGTGCAATCATATACTCTTGAAAATCAATGCTGTTATCAGCATGTGAGCCACCATTAATCACATTCATGCAAGGCACAGGCATCAACACTGCGCTTTTACCACCAATATGTTCAAACAATGACACTTCATCTTCAGCCGCTTGCGCTTTGGACACTGCCAGAGAGACACCCAAAAGTGCATTCGCACCCAAACGTGCTTTGTTGGGTGTGCCATCCAATTCAATCAAAGTATGGTCTAAACCACGTTGATTTTCCGCATCCAAACCAACCACTGTTTTGGCAATTTCACCATTCACAAAAGCCACAGCCTTGCGTACACCTTTACCACCCAGACGAGAGCCACCATCTCTAAGCTCTACCGCTTCACGTTGACCTGTGGATGCACCACTCGGTACTGCTGCACGACCAAACGCGCCTGATTCCAAACGAATATCTACTTCTACAGTTGGATTACCGCGTGAATCAAAAATTTCACGCCCTTTTACACTTACAATTTTACTCACTTCTTTCTCCTGATCAGCCCCATTGCTGACTTCTTTCTTTTATATTTCAAACACTATCCAAACTTCTTCTTTAAAACGGTTTAACTTTTCACAACATCATCTATTTTCTTTAATGTTGTCAACAAACCTTCCAAATCTGACAAATACACAGAATTAGGACCATCGGATTTGGCGTTATCGGGGTCAGGGTGTACTTCCATAAACACCGCCGCCACGCCAATAGCAACCGCCGCCCGTGACAAACCTGGGACATACTCTCGATTACCACCTGTTGCACCACCAAGCCCACCCGGTTGTTGCACAGAATGCGTGGCATCAAACACCACAGGCGCACCTGTTTCACCCATCACCATCAATGAACGAAAATCAGACACCAAATTATTGTAACCAAAACTTGTACCACGGTCACACAGCATAATATCGGCATTACCTGTAGATTTTGCCTTTTCTAACACATGCGGCATATCCCACGGTGCTAAGAATTGGCCCTTTTTCACATTGACTGGTTTACCAGCTTTCGCAACCGCTGTAATAAAATCGGTCTGGCGACATAAAAATGCAGGTGTTTGCAAAATATCTGCTACTTCTGCCACAGGTGCAGCCTGTTCTGGCGTGTGTACATCCGTAATGATGGGTACGCCCACTTCATCTTTCACCCGCTGCAAAATACGCAAGCCTTCTTCCAAACCAGGTCCACGAAAACCATCCACACTCGTCCTGTTTGCTTTATCAAAGCTGGATTTAAACACCAATGAAACACCAACTTTTTGACAAATATCACGGATGTCTGCCGCGACCTTAAGACTAAAATCTTCGCCTTCAATCACGCAAGGCCCTGCAAACAACACGAAGGGCAAGTCGTTGCCAATCTTAAAGTCGGCGACTTGAATATGATGTTGCTTCATGTTTTATCTGCCTGCGCCTTAGCAGCTTGCACAAACCCCGAAAACAAGGGGTGCGCTTCATACGGACGTGATTTAAATTCAGGATGAAATTGACATGCAACAAACCAAGGGTGGTTCTTAACCTCAATCATTTCTACCAATGAATTATCAGGTAATGTCCCTGAAATAACCAAACCTGCTGCTTCAAGTTGTGCGCGGTAAGTGTTATTAAACTCATAGCGATGACGATGACGCTCACGGATTTCTGTTTCGCCGTATGCAAGTGCTGCCTGTGTACCTTCAATCACCTTGCATGGATAACCACCCAAACGCATGGTTCCCCCCAAATCGGAAGATGCATCACGGGTTATTTTTTGCCCTTCTTCTTCCCATTCCGTCATCAAGGCAATCACAGGGTGCTGTGTATTTCCATCAAATTCAGTGCTATTAGCACCCGCAAGACCTACAATATTGCGTGCAAATTCAATCACAGCCATTTGCATACCCAAACAAATGCCCAAAAACGGTTTGTTGTTTTCGCGAGCGTATTGAATCGCCATCATCTTACCCAATGTGCCTCGGTCACCAAAACCACCTGGCACCAACACACCATCCACATCAGCCAATGCAGCCATGTCGCCTTGCTCAAGCATCTCCGAATCAACATATTCAATCAATACGCGAACGCCATGCGCCATACCACCATGAATTAATGATTCATTGATAGATTTGTAAGCGTCGGCAAGTTTGATGTATTTGCCAACAATCGCCACGCGAATCAAACGCTCAGGTGTCCGTATTTTATGACACACATCTTCCCACATGCTTAAGTCAGGCACTTTATTTTCCATCTTAAACTGATTCAACAGCACCGAACCCAAACCGCCATCGCGCAGCACAAGCGGTACGGCATAAATAGTGTCAACATCTGGAAGACCAATTACAGCCTTTTTTTCCACATTACAAAACAAAGCAATTTTATCCCGTTCGCCCTCAGGAATACCCCGCTCACTTCGGCATAGTAGTGCGTCAGGTTGAATGCCAATTTCGCGCAACTTTTGTACTGAGTGCTGTGTTGGCTTGGTTTTTAGCTCACCCGCTGTCGCAATATAAGGTAATAAAGTCAGGTGGATAAAGGCAGTGTTTTCGCGTCCCAGTTCAAACCTAAGCTGGCGAATAGCTTCTAGGAATGGCAACGATTCAATGTCACCCACCGTGCCGCCAATCTCTACCAATGCGATGTCCGCATTATCTGCGCGCAACGAAAGAATTCCCGCTTTAATTTCATCAGTAATGTGCGGAATAACTTGCACAGTTGCACCCAAGTAGTCACCACGGCGCTCTTTACGAATCACTGATTCATACACGCGTCCTGTGGTCAAGTTCGAGCGTTTGGTCATGTCTGCATGGGTAAAGCGTTCGTAATAACCCAAATCGAGGTCGGTTTCAGCCCCATCATCGGTGACAAAAACTTCACCATGTTGGTAAGGGCTCATCGTACCAGGGTCTACATTGATATAAGGGTCAAGCTTTTGCATGGTCACAGAAAGACCGCGCGCCTCAAATAAAGCAGCAAGACTTGCAGCAGCAATGCCCTTGCCCAAAGAAGAAACGACCCCGCCAGTTACAAAGATAAAACGTGTTTGATTATTAGTTTGATTCATGTCGGGCGCGGAAGTTATCAGAAGCAAGTTCAGCTTTCCAGCATTGATACAAAAATATTTTTATTTCAGGCTACTTACGCCACCTTAACCTATCTATTAAATCATATCTTGCCCGCTTATCTTGCGCATCAAAATTAATACTTGACGCACTACGCCCCAACGCTAAAGTTCGCCGCGTTCAATGCGGGTATAGCTCATTTGGTAGAGCGCGACCTTGCCAAGGTCGAGGTGACCAGTTCGAGCCTGGTTACCCGCTCCATATTGAAAGCATGAAAAAAGGGAGTTTGATTGTCTTCGGGCTCAAGCTCCCTTTTTGTTTTAATGGTCTTGTTATTCTACCAGTATAGCAAGGTCAGTTAGGCAGGGTGGCTCAGTGGTACGGCGGGGGATTGCAAATCCCTTATTCGCGAGTTCGATTCTCGCCCCTGCCTCCAATTTCAACTTTAGCTTTTCGTTAAAGTTGTTTGTGAATGCCGGGATGGCGGAACTGGTAGACGCAGGGGACTTAAAATCCCCCGGTGGTGACACTGTGCCGGTTCGACTCCGGCTCTCGGTACCACAGATTGTGGTCCAGTAGGACTTTAAAGCTTGTCAGCCCTTGGGTTGGCAGGCTTTTTTTGTTTTTATCGTGTCATTAAGTCGGCGGATTCAAGTCCCAAGTGCAACCTGAGTTAGCTTAGTTTCTGTATTGAAAAACACTTCATGCGGTGTTTTATAGCCTAGTGTTTTTCGAGGTCGATGGTTGAGCCTCTCGGTGATGAAGTCAATCTCTTGGTTGGATACCGTCTTGAACAAGCGCTTCTTGGGATGTATTGCCTGACTAAGCCGTTGGTGTTTTCATTTAACCCTCGTTCCCATGAAGCATAAGGGTTGGCAAAAAAGATGTCTGCTTTGAGGGCTTGAGCAACACGAACATGGTCGCAGAACTCCAAACCGTTATCTTTAGTGATGGTGTGAACCCTGTCTTGGAATAGGCTCAATAAACGAATCTCCGCATCAGCCACAGGTTTAGCCTTCTTGCTTTTGAGTATCTCCAGTAGCGTGTATTTGGATTTACGCTCAACGAGTGAAACGATAGCTCCTTGATGCCGTTTGCCAATAATAGTATCTGCTTCCCAGTCTCCAGCGTGTTTTTATATCAACGATTGTGGGGCGTTGTTCAATGCCTACCCGATGGGGTATCTTACCTCGCCTATTCGTTGAACCATAAAGCTTCTTACGTTGTTTTTGACAGCGGAGAAAGGTATGCAAATCACCACCCTTAGCTTTATCCGCGTACACATATTGGTAAATCCATTCATGGCTGATAAAACGACTACCTTCCATACGTAAGCGTGCTCCAATTTCCTCAGGTGACCATTCCATACGCAGCAAAGCTTCAACTTGTTGCCATTGTTCTCTTGAAATAGAGGTGGTGACTTTATCTTGCCTACGTTGCAGCGCAAAGTGGTGGACTTGTTTGGCACTGATAACCGCGTTGACCATGATTACGCTTAAGCTCTCGGCTGATGGTCGATTTGTGAACACCAACCAATCGGGATATGTCAATTTGAAAGTGACCTGCTTTATTGAGCAGGGCAATCTGATAGCGTTGCTCTTGGGTTAGCTGCGTGTAGTTCATATCTTGTCCTTTGATAAGTCGTGTTTGAAAAGAACAAGACTGCTG
>DQSL01000018.1 GCA_015663235.1 Mariprofundaceae bacterium | reverse complement strand
ATTATCATAGAAAATAACCGTTGCACCCAATTGAGCACCACCTGCTTTGAACATGAAATCAGTCGTTGTAGAGCCTAAAGAGGCAGGTGATTCAAAAGATACCGTGCCACCTAAAGCTGCAGCAGGTATGCCTGCTTGTAAAGATAAGTTGGTTACAACCCCGCCTGTAACGGCTTTTGCGGAAACATCACCTGCAATATAGTCGGGTGTAACCAATGTTGGCGTTAGTACGTTTACATTAACATCCGATTTAGCCAATATTTCTTGAATATTGCTGAATCCGTCACCATCTGAATCAAAGGGTTCAAGTGTATTGTATGTTGCAGTGATGCTTGAGTTTAAATCATCATTAACATAACTATTATAGGCAACACCGTATGAGGTAGTGACGTTATTTTCTGTTGGAGCACCAGAATGGCAAGATGAGCAGCTAATTGCGCCGCCATAAGATGCGGGCTGAAGGTCTTGGAATAATTGTTTTGCATTTGCTGTGCCAGATAGCATAAACCCAGATAATAATAGGCTGGAAGCAATAATGTGTTTGTGTTTTATCATAATTGAAAACTCTCCTGAATAAAATTTGTATGACGTATAAAATTTGTGGAAGAATGGATGATAGTGTTGGAATATTAAGAAAACATGACGAATGTCACAAAAGTGTCTAAAAGATATGTATATAGTGCGCACAAAAGTATTGGTGTGCGATAAAGGCTGGACAGCAAGCGAATAATATTGTTGAATTTGCTTCAATAGGTTTTAATGAGAAAAAAAAAGGGGTTAACATGGAACTTAAGAAATATTCAAAATTTGCTTTGATTGCACTGGCTGCGGCAAGCCTAACACTTGCTAGTTGCGGTGGTAAAAAAGACGATTCTACACTGACAAGCAACATCAAAAAAGGTGAAATGAGCGCCAAAGACAAAGCAGCAATGGAAAAAGCAGCAATGGAAAAAGCAGCAATGGAAAAAGCAGCAATGGAAAAAGCGGCAATGGACAAAGCTGCCCGTGATGCGGCAGCTCGTGGTGATGCAATGAAACCATCAACCAACTCTGTTTATTTTGCATTTGATAGTGCGAAAATTGATATGGCAGGTAAAGCTATCCTCACAGGTTATGCAAAATGGTTGAACAACAACCCAGACGTGAACATTACTGTTGAAGGTAACTGTGATGAGCGTGGCAGTCGTGAATATAACTTGGCATTGGGAGAAGAACGTGCGAAGTCTGTAAAAGCTGTTTTGGTATCTAATGGTGTAAATGCAGCACGTGTTGACACAGTATCTTATGGCGAAGAGCGTCCTGTATGTAGCCGCTCTGGTGAAGCTTGTTGGGCACAAAATCGTCACGGTGATATTGTTAACCGTTAATTCGGCGTAACGAATATAACGACGTGAAGTTGTTTTTCTTAGATTTAAAGCCACCGACATTGTCGGTGGCTTTATCTTTGGTGTTTTTGTCAGGTTGCGTAAGCACAAAACCTGACCCTGAACCTTGGTCGGTTGATAAACCGCTTATTGTGCAGTCGTTGCAAGATGTGCATGTGGGTAGTGCTAAGCTTGAAGAGAAGTTGGGCGCACTTGATAAACGGATTTTAGATTTAGAGCGTAAGAACAGTGAGCAAGCAACAAAAATCGTCATGCTTGAAGCTGCCGTACTGAAAAATGCGAAACCCAAAGCGATTGCGCACAAATCAAAGTCGCCGAAGTCACAAAAATCACTTAATCAACGTTTGGATGCATTGTCGGCAAATGCAGCGACCACAACTGCAAAACCTAAAATTATTTCACAAACGCCAATCCAATCGACAGATGAAAAAAATGCATACACTGCAGCATATTTAGCACTGAAAAGTGGGCGCTATGATGAGGCATCTTCAGGATTTGTGAAGGTGATTAAAGCACACCCTCAGGGTGAATATACAGATCAGGCATATTATTGGCTGGGTGAAAGTTTGGTGGCGTTGTTGCGCAACAGTGAAGCACTGGAATCATTTACAGTTGTTGCCAATCAATACCCGAAGAGTGCAAAACATGCGGCTGCGCTGCTAAAAATTGCGGCGGTTTATAAAAGCATGAAACAAATAGGTAAATCAAGGGTAGCCTTGCAGCGGGTGATTAAAGAATACCCTGATGGGCGCACAGCAGAACGCGCACGTGCAGAGCTTAAAGCGTTACCTCAAGATGATGGAGTAACAAAATAAACACGTCTGCTGCGAAAACACTTCGTATTCATGAGATTTATCAAAGCGTTCAAGGGGAAAGTACATTGGCAGGTATGCCGTGCACATTTATTCGTCTTGCGGGTTGCCCATTAAGGTGTGTGTATTGCGACACACCACAGGCGATTCCGATGGATTCTGGGCAGACGAAAGTGTTCCAAACAATTTTAGAAGAGCTACCGCAACCCATAACACCTATTGCTTTGGTTACGGGTGGTGAACCATTGGCGCAACGCAATTGCATTGCCTTACTGGAAGCTTTATTGTCGGTGTATGCGCATGTGCAGTTGGAAACGGCGGGTGCGCATGATATATCCAAAGTTCCAGCGCAAGTTGCTATTATTTTAGACATTAAAACACCGGGTAGCGGTGAAGTTGAGCGCAACCGTTGGCAGAATATGCAACATTTACGTTCAAATACTGAGATTAAATTTGTGCTAACCAATCATGATGACTATGTGTGGGCAAAAGATATCATCCATCAATATGATTTGGCTAACAAGTGTGTGGTGTTGATGAGTTGCACTTGGGGCTCATTAAATCCCAAAGACTTGGCAGCTTGGATTGTGGAAGACAACTTACCTGTTAGGTTGCAACTACAATTGCACAAGTACATTTGGAGTGCGGAGAAAACAGGCGTATGAGTATGACTACAAAAGCAGTTGTGCTGTTATCGGGCGGCTTGGATTCAGCCACGGCATTGGCATGGGCAAGCAAAGAAAAGGGTTGGCAATGTTACACGATTGCTTTTGATTATGGGCAACGTCATCATATTGAACTTGCAGCTTCCTTAGAAATATCAAAAAAATTTCAAGCAAAAAAACACCAAGTAATAAGCGTTGATTTACAAGCCATTGGAGGTTCATCTTTGACCAGCGATTTGGATGTACCCAAAGACCAAGCGGAAACATCAACCATCCCCTCCACGTATGTACCAGCGCGAAACCTTATTTTTTTATCATTGGCATCAGCTTTTGCCGAAACTGTGGGTGCAAACAAGTTGGTGATTGGCGCAAATGTGGTGGACTATTCAGGCTATCCTGATTGTCGCCCTGAGTTTCTTGAATCCTTTGCCAAGACAGTTGCCTTGGGCACAAAAGCAGGTGTGCAAGGTGCAGACTTTGAAGTGGTTGCACCTTTGTTGCAGTTGGATAAATCAGAAATCATCAAATTAGGATTGGCTTTGGGCGTTGATTACGCCATGACACGTTCATGTTATGACCCGAAAGAAGATGGCAGCCCATGCGGACATTGTGATTCGTGTTATTACCGTCAGCAAGGGTTTGCAGAACTGGGACAAGCTGATCCACTGTTGAATCGCTCTGAATAATTGATTTCCTGCGTTGTGCTGTTCAATCAACCATGCAAATTGTATGCTTTTTACATCACGACTTGTAACTCATCTTATGCAGAACGATTGATGTACACTCAAATGTTCTTGACCATGGCAATTTCATCACAGTGGCTGAATTTGGGGCAGTGAATACACACAGTCCAAACCTTTTGTGGCAAACTTTCTTTGGCAACAATAGTGTAACCTTGTTCGATAAAAAACTTATCAATATATGTGAGGGCAAAGATGCGCGTTACCCCAAGCTGTTTGCCCATATCTTCGCAAGCTTTGACCAACTTATGACCAATCGACATACGTTGTGCCTTGGGAGACACCACCAGCGAACGAACTTCAGCCAAGTTTGAATCATAAACATGCAAAGCCGTAACGCCTACCAATGCATCACCTTTAAAAGCGATAATAAACTCTTGAAGATGTTCAAAAATATCATCTTGGTCGCGTGTAATCAGTGTTTTATCCAGCATAAATGGCAACATCAGTTGATACATTTGCTCAACATCTTGCACTTGCGCAGGGCGAACTTGTATCAAGTAGCTACTCACAATACTTGCCCACGCTGCAACATTTGTTCTGCGTGGACTAAACTTTCATTAGTCACACCACCCAACATGCGGGCAACTTCTGATTGTCTTTTTTCATCAGTCAATAAAGTTAGATTGGTGCGGGTGCGGCTATCTTGCACCGTTTTTTCAATGGCTATTTGATGATGTGCACAGGCTGCAACTTGTGGCAAATGTGATACCACCAATACCTGCCGCTCACTACCCATGTTTCTCAATAACTCACCCACGCACCAGCCTGTCTCACCACCAATACCCACATCTACTTCATCAAAAATAGCCGTGTCAGGTTCATTTTCTAAGGCACCACAACCTTTGAGCGCCAAAACCAAGCGACTCAATTCACCACCAGATGCTGTGTCAGCTAGGCTTTTAAAGGGTTCACCAATATTGGCTGCGGCGAGCAATTGAATATCATCCCAACCATCAAATTTCCATGTTTCTTTGTCTTGCCGAGGTTTAATGCTTGCCGAGAGTTGCATGTTTTTTAAGCCCAACTGGTCGAGAAATGGGCGCAAGTTTTTTATCAGTTGTGTCGCAGCTTTTTCTCGGGCTTGATGTAAGGTGTTCGCAGCTTGTTGATACGTTTGTTCCAGTTCTTTTTGTTTGGCTTTTAGATCTTCTTCATCCCAAGATGCAGTGTCCAATGCGCTCAAAGCTACATCCCATTGTGTTATCAACTTTATCAGACCTAGCTCATCCGTATTGTGTCTGCGTTTGGCGGCTCTTAAATCAGCAAGTCTGTCTTCAGTTTGTTGCAAGCTTTGCGCATCAACTTGGCTAGCCAATACGTCTTGTAAATAGGGGGATACTTCACTGGCAAGGGCATCCATTTGTTTTAATAAACCTTGGGCTTCTTGCAAGCTTTGATGATGTTCTGCGACAGATTCGACTTGCCCGATGATTTCACCCAAAAGGTTACGCACGGTGATGTCTTGTTCATCGAATAAGTTGAGCGCAGTCGCCGCAGCCTGTTGGACTTGCTCGATATTTCTCCCAGCTTCACATTCTGCTGCCAACTTATCTTCTAAATCTTCTTCAATATCCAAGGTTAATAAGCGCTCACTTTCTTCGCGCATCCAAGCTTCTTTTTCCAAGGTTTGATTGCGATTGCCATGCAAGTCGCGCAACCGTTTGTTGATTTCGGAGAGCTGCACATAAGCTTTCTGCACAGCTTGTTTGTAACCACGACGAACACGTGTATCAATGATTTGTTGTTGAAATTCAGGCTGCATCAATGTTTGATGTTCATGTTGTCCATGCAAGTCAAAGCAGATATGACCGATTTGTTTTAAGATACCTGCTGAAGTGGGCGTGCCGTTAACCCACGCTTTTGAACGACCCTCTGCGGTGATGACACGGCGAATCAAGATGCCATCATCAGTTTCAATGTCTTGCTCACCCAATACAGCCAACAGACGCGAATCACCCGATTCAATTTCAGCAATCACCTCAGCTTTTTCAGCACCGTGGCGCACCCAGTCTGCATTGGCTCTTGCGCCAAACACCGCACCCAAAGCATCCACAAGAATGGATTTCCCTGCCCCCGTTTCACCTGTGAACACCGTCATACCTTTATCAAGGTCAAGGTGGATGTTTTCAAATAAAGCGAACTGCCGAACCTGCAAAGATACAATCATTTATTGTTGCCCAGCCCAGCCCAATTTGCTGCGTAATACATCAAAATAATGCCAGTGTTCCAAATAGACCAGGGTAATGTCGCCAGCACGTTTGATATTGATGGTATCCCCCATGTTTAGGGTGGAATGCACTTGCCCGTCTAAGTTGAGTGCGGCAGGCGAAGGACTATCAATCAAGTTGAGCTTAATT
Source organism: Mariprofundaceae bacterium (assembly GCA_015663235.1). Taxonomy (GTDB): domain Bacteria; phylum Pseudomonadota; class Zetaproteobacteria; order Mariprofundales; family Mariprofundaceae; genus Ghiorsea. The sequence continues at coordinate 30,711 of DQSL01000018.1, read as the reverse complement.
TCATCATAAGCAGGCAAGATAATCGGGCGATTAGAGACTGTGTGCGGGCAAATGGGAACTACACTGATGGCTTCAATCTCAGGGTGTACGATTGCACCACCTGCGGAGAGGGCATAAGCGGTTGAACCAGCAGGTGTTGCCAGCACCAAGCCATCAGCACGAAGGCGAAATACCATTTGATTGCGTGCATACATTTCAAACTCAATCATGCGCGGATGGTCGTTGCGTTGCAGCACAACATCATTCATGGCAAGACCAGCGCTGATAATTTGCCCATCGCGCTCCACTTCAACTTGCAAGGCAAAATGTTTTTTCACTTTAAACTGCCCTGCTAGAATGTCATTCATCACATCAAACATATTGCTCAGTGGTGTGTCGGTTAAAAACCCCAAACGACCAAGATTGATGCCAAGAATGGGCACGCCAGAGCCAACAAAACAACGCCCTGTTTGCAGCAGTGTGCCGTCTCCGCCAAGAACAACCATCAATTCAACATGTTGCGCGATGGTGTCCAGTGAAACGGTGTTTGCCTTACAGTGTTTGCCAATTTGCGGTGTCACCACGACATCAAGTTTTTTATCTTGTAGCCATGCGCTAAGTTCACACGCAGTTTTCAGTGCGAAATCATCGTGATTTTTGGCAACAATGCCGATGCACTTCATGGGTTTACTTGTTTCCCACCCAGTGGTCGGGTTGGGTGTGACATTGGAAGCACTGGTTGGCTTTAGGGTGTCCCATAGGCTGGGGTTTCACACCTTCGGCACTGTGACAGGTCATACACTCTGCGCGCGAAGTCACTTTATCGTGAATGGCATCATCGGGCACAGCTTTTGTGGTGCGCTCTTTCGCGCCCACGGCTAAAACTGTAATCACAATGGCTACGATGATGATAAAGATACTGTCACGTTTGTTGATTTTCATGTTTTCTGTTTATCCTTTAACATCTGTTCGATGATTTTTTTGACTTGGGCTATTTGTACTTCATCTGTGCCGCTGACACAAATTTTTCCTGTGGGTTGGTTGCCACAGCGACCAGGGTATGAGCCGATTTCAATAGCTGTGTGTTGCGCTTGAATCTCACTCAGCTCTTGTGCAAAGCTGCTTTCAGGGTGGTTGGCTTCAATCTCGATGCGGTGAAATGCAATGCCTTGGAAGTCACCCAAAACCGAGGTGAGTTGTGATGCGAAAATATGAGGCACACCCGCAAACACATAAACATTGTTAATGAATGCGCCTGGGCATATCGACTTTTCACAAATAATAGGTTTTGCCCCATCAGGTAAGCGCGCCATGCGGCGGCGACCTTTCGTAAGCGCATCCGCACCATAATAATCTGTCATCATTTGCAGGGTGTCGGCATGTTCCAATAAAGATACATCAAACGCATCGGCGACACTTTGCATGGTGATGTCATCATGGGTAGGACCAATGCCGCCGCTGGTAATCACAGCATCATACTGTTGATGCAAACGTCGCAAGGTGGAGACAATTTTATCCTGAATATCAGGCACAATCGCTACTTCGCTTAGTTTACAGCCCACATCAAATAATGATTTGGCGGCAAACCAAGCGTTGGCTTCACGCGTGCGCCCCGACAATACCTCATTACCAATAATAAGAATGGCAACGGATTGATGCGGGATCGCGTTTTGTGAGGCATGAGTCATGCCTAAAGCTTAGCGGCGGTTGCGTAATGCTGCAATACGGTCTTCAATCGGCGGATGGGTCGCAAATAAACCTTTGATGCCACCGTGTGCGGCATAAATTTTCATGGTTGCTAGCGCATCTTCCCTAGACTCGCGTTCTTGCCATTCAACAGATTGGCGAGACATCGTATCAATTTTTTGCAAGGCACTAATCATGGATTCCGCACCCAAAGCATCGGCGGCATACGCATCGGCTTTATATTCACGCTTGCGTGAATAAGCACACACGACGATAGCAGCCAAGAATGAAAGCATAATCTGTAAAACAATACTCACCACCATATACACCATATGGCTTGGTTGTTCGCCGCGAGCAATTGCGCTGGCAATCAAACGTGCAAGCATACTTGCAACAAAATATACGACGGTGTTCATCAAACCTTGCAATAATGTGGTCGCAACCATGTCGCCATTGGCAATATGACCCACTTCATGGGCAAGCACAGCTTTAAGTTCTGCATCAGTTAAGTTGGTTGCAAGACCTGAGGAAACTGCAACCATAGAGTTGTTGCGGCTAGGGCCAGTGGCAAATGCGTTGGGCACATCATCCCAATATACCCAAACTTCTGGCATTTTGATGCCTGCGCGTTGTGCCAATGCCTCAACAGTTTCATAGACTAATTTTTCTTTGGCTGTGCTTGGGTTAATCACTTGCTGCATTTTGTTGCCGCGTTTTGCCCACCATTTGGATGTCCAAAGCGCAATAAATGCACCACCAAAGCCGAATACAGCAGCAAATGTCAGTTGACGCGCTTCAAATGAGCCTGTGACATCAATGCCAAACATTGGCAAAATATAGTAAATAAGCACATTCGCACTGATTATCAATGTGACCATAATGAGAATGTTGACGATAATAAGCATACCTATGCCTTTAAATGATTTCATGTTTCAAGCTCCTATAAACTTTATTCTATGCATAACAAAACGGGTTAATGTGTTCTAATATATGGTTTGCTTGTTGGGATTTCAAGCCTGTTCAAGTTATTGATGTCACCACTTCACATCAGCAGGTGAATTGCTAAGCTTGAGGTATTAAATCTACATTAAAATGGATGATATATTTTGAGTAAAACACCCACGATGGGGATACAAGACAAGCCTTTTCCCTTAAAACGTTACTATATTTTGTATGCAGGTATTGGTGGCATTGTTTTTTATGCAATGTTGTTTTCCTTTTTTATTCATGCCGAGAGGCAAGCATTACATCAACAATATATATATCATTTGGTAGAAAAGGCTAATTCCTTTTACCGTGAAATTAACAGGGATATTTTAGAAGAAAATCATGCGAGTTTTGAGAGCATTAGTCATGAGAATGACGACTTTAAACAAATGTTTCGGGCTAAAATTGAATCCTTGGTGAAAACAGACTTTGGTTTTGCCAAAGTTAAAGTTTTTAACCGCACGGGCATGGTTTTATATGATTACGAAAATAAAGCGAATGAAGGTTTGTTGTATAATGGCGTTCAAGGCGAAGGCTTTCAAGCGGCTTTAGCCAATAAAACTTTTTCCAAAGAAGAAGATGAGCCTGATGGTAGGCGGTTTATTGAAGTTTATCTTCCTGCTCATGCGGCAAACTCTAATGAAGTGGTTGGGGTTTTAGAAGTTTATGAAGATGTATCGCGCTTTGAAAGTATTGTTATAGATGCGCTGCAAGAGGCATTGGTTATACCGACGCTTATTTTCTTGGCATTTAATATGATGTTACTTGTTTTAGTGTTTAAAGCAGATGCTGTGATTACTTCAAATACCATGTTCTTGATTTCTGTGCGGCAACAGATGGAAAAATACTTGTCCCGCTCGACCACGGAAGCGATTTATAGCTCTGTAACTGAACAAAAGGAGCTGTTTAAGGGTGAAATGCAGGATGTTGTTATCTTTTTCTCGGATATTCGTGGTTTTACAAGTTATTCAGAACGTGAAAAACCAGAGGTTGTGGTTGAAAACTTGAACAAACTATTTGAGTTGCAAGCGGGTATTATTCACCAACATCATGGTGTGATTGATAAGTTTATTGGTGATGAAATCATGGCAATCTTTCCCAAAGATGCTTCACAAGGCGCTGTGCAAGCTGGTTTGGAAATTCAGCAAGAGATTCAAGCCAGTCAAGATGTAAACTTTGATGTGGGGGTTGGTGTACATTATGGTGAAGCATTGCTTGGCTCAATTGGGACAGAGGACCGCCGTGATTACACCGTGATTGGTAATATCGTGAACACAGGCGCGCGTTTTTGTGGTGCTGCCAAAGGTGGCACAGTGATTATCAGTGAAGTGGTGTATCAGCAGCTTGATGATAAGCTCAAACAACACTTTAAACCCAGCGAGCCGCTAAAACTTAAAGGTAAAAACGAGGTGATAGTCACTTACGTTGGCTGAGTGTTGCAACAGCAACTTTAGTCAAGAAGGTTACTGAACATCATACTAATGTTTGCCATGTTGAGGTAGCCATGACGAACATGAATCAAAATAGAAAAATATACCAAGCGCGATTTGATAAAGTGTTACGTTTTATTGATGAACATTTGTATGAGCCGTTAACTGTTGAAGTTTTGGCGGATGCCGCTTTTTTTTCTAAGTTTCATTTTCACAGGCAATTCTCTGCGTATGTTGGTTTGAGTGTATCCAAGTATGTGCAATTGCTTCGCCTAAAACGAGCATCTTATCAACTCGCTTTTCGAGACAACTTACAAGTTATCGACATTGCGTATGATGCAAAATTTGAAAATCCAGAATCGTTTTCAAGGGCATTCAAAAAAGCATTTGGGCAAACACCAAGCCAGTTTCGCAAAGCGCCGAAATGGCAACCTTGGCATGAAAAATATAAAATCCCTGTAAGGGAAGGAGTGATTATCATGGCACATGAAATAGAAGTAAATATTGTAGGGTTTGAAGCAGTGAAGGTGGCAGCTTTGGAGCATAGAAAGTCACCCGACTTGGTGAATGAATCGGTGGCTGAAATGATTGCTTGGCGCAAAGAAACAGGGCTTTCACCGATTCAAACCAGTCGTACATTCGGGCTTGCTTACGATGACCCTAAATCGTGTAATCCCGAATCTTTTCGTTTCGACCTTTGTGCAGAAGTAAAACAAGATATTCCTGAGAATAGTTATGGTCTTAAAAATAAAAATATACCTGCTGGTAAGTGCGCTCATATTCAGCATGTGGGGGCTTATGAACAAATGAGTGAAAAAGTTCGCTTTTTGTATGGTGATTGGTTGGCAGAAAGCGGTGAGGAGTTGCGAGATTTTCCATGTTTCTTTCACTACATCAAGAAACTAGCGGATGTACCCGAAAATGAGTGCGTTACAGATATTTATTTGCCACTCAAATAAACTTTATGGGGTGGAGCGTGTGATGCCTTCACCCCGTTTGTCCGATGCGCCAAAGACTTTGCCTGTTTTGGTGTTCCACAAAATGGCGTGCATATTACCATAGTTGCGAATTTGTTTGAGCTTGTGTCCTTTGGCTTGTAATTGTTTGGCTAATTTGGGGGCGAATGCGCCTTGTTCATGTTGAATCACATCGGGCAGGTATTGATGATGAAAACGTGGTTTATTTACCCAACCTGCCACATCCACACCGCCCTGCATAAATTCTAAACCAGCAAGCAATACCATGCTGATAATCCGAGAACCACCAGGTGTGCCGACAATGAACGTGCGGTCTTTGCCCAGCATAAAAGTGGGCGACATGCTGGATAACATCCGCTTATGCGGGGCAACGGCATTGGCTTTACCTTGCACCAAGCCGTAAGCATTGGGTTTGCCGACTTGGGTGGCAAAGTCATCCATTTCATCATTCATTAAAATGCCTGTGCTGGGGGAGACGTAACCCGAACCAAAGCCGTAGTTAATCGAAAGGGTAGCGGCGACCATATTGCCTTCTTTATCAATGATGGAAAAGTGGGTGGTATCCACACCATTGCCCGATGGGTCGGCGACAAAACTTGTGGAAGGCTTGGTTTTGCCCATGTTGATGTTTTGGCGAAGTTTGGCTAAACGTTTGGGGTTTAATAAGTCAGGGATGGCTACAAAATCACTATCACCCAAGGATTGATTGCGATCTTTGTATGCTTGTTTCATGGCTTCAATCAACAAGTGGGTACGTTCCACTTCGGGGAGCTTGCTTAAATCATCATGTTTTAAGATGCCCAATGTTTCAGCCAATACCATGCCACCCGATGATGGCAAAGTTGCTGTAATCCATTCAAAGCCCTGATGTTTGAAGCGCATAGGTTCGCGTTCAATCACTTGATATGCCTTCAAATCATCAAGCCGAATCAACCCCCCATCTTTTTTCATGTCCTTCACCAATAACTTGGCAGTTTTACCACGATAAAAATCATCCGCACCATACTTGGCAAAACGTTTCAGTGTTTTTGCCAGTGCTGGTTGTTGAATCATGCTGTCGATTTCAGGCACTTGCCCATTGTGTAGATAAATATTTTTGGTGGCATTGGTTTGCAAAATTTTTAAACGCCAGTTGGCAACACGCTGATAATGCTTGCTCACCTTAAAGCCATGTTCTGCAATATGAATAGCGGCTTGGGTGTTTGTTTGTCTATCGAGTTTACCATACTTGCTTATCAGTTGTTCAATGCCTGCAATCAAACCTGGTACACCTGCCGACTGCGCGCCATCAATGCTGGATTGGCTTTGATAAATTTCGCCATTACCCGCCAATGTGGGCGACATTTCGCGGGCATCAAGCATCACATAGCGGTCTTCTTTGGCGATATAGAGCAAGAAGAAACCACCACCACCAATGCCTGATCCAGTTGGTTCGGCAACGCCAATGGTGAGTGCTAAAGCGGCTGCTGCATCAAAGGCATTGCCGCCTTGTTTGAGTATATTTATGCCTGCTTGGGTGGCGAGTGGGTGGGCTGATGCAACCAAGTTTTGTTTAGGTAAGGTGGTGGCGTAGGCTGTTTGTGTGAATAATAGTGTCAAAAGTATCAAATATATTTGCATGGTTTCACCTCATTAGCAGAGTGATACAACTATGATGTTGGTGGATATTCAAGGTAAAATGGGTTTGTTTATTTTTGGGCGGTCAAAAATGAACCAAAAAGTTGCCCTTTGCAGCCTGCTTTCGTTACGGCGCAGTCTGAGAAAAGGTGGGGGAGGGTAGGCTGATGAAGTTTCAGATATAGCGCTGCAACATGGAATCATTGCCTAATAATCCGCCGCTATGTACATATAACACTGTGCCTTGAATATCTTGCTTGTGGTTTAACAAGGTTTGCCATATCAGTGGTGCGTACAGTAGGTCAAATTCAATGCCTGCTTGCTTGAGCGACTGGTAAGTTTCAAGAAATTCAGGGTAAGGTTTGGCAAAGTGGTATTTGCGCATGGGTTCAAGTAGTTTGAGGTTGCTGGGAACATTGCCTAGCTGGCTCATTTGTTGTGTAAGGTATGCATTATCACCCACTGAAGCCGTAGTAAGAATTTGGGTGTTGGGCAAGTGTTTAGCGAGATAAAAAGCTGTTGTGCCTGTGCCTGAAGGGGTGACAACATGTAAGTCTTTTATACCTTGTTCGGTTTGCCATTGTTTGATTTCTTCTGCCAATATAACAATGCCTTGTTCAGCCAAAGGGTCTGCACCACCTTGGGGTATGATTAATGTTTTACCCTGACTTTGCAGTTGGCTGATGGTTTGTGTGTAGTCTTCGGTTTCTATGCGTTGCATGTTTAAGTCCAATGCTATTTGCAGGTTGCCTGAGGGCTGTTCTTTGAGCTGAGGGGATAAAGGTTTACAGTAATATTCAAATGCCCAGCCTTTTTGCTGGCATAAAGCGGCAATGGATAACATGGCATTGGATTGTGTGCCGCCGTAGGAAATGATGGTGTCAAAATTTTCAGGGGGTGTTTGGAGCAGGGTGTAAAGTTTGCGGTATTTGTTGCCACTGAGCAGCGGATCAATCAATTCATCGCGTTTGACAAAGCAATCCAGCCCTTGAAAATGAAAGGGTGTGACTTCACTGCTCATTGGCTGCATTGTTCAAATAAACGCTGAATACCCGTGGGAACAGCCAAGCCTTCCCATGATGTGAACCACTGACCACTACCTATTGGTTTGCTTTGTTCATCCTTTAAATACAAATGAATACGGCGGTGGGTGAGTTGGTGGATAAGATTTGGTTTGTGTTTGGGTTTTGTGTCTAGCTCAATAATCGGTGGTGTCCAAAGCCCTGCCCAGATGCCATTTTGTGGGCGTTGTTCTAACCAAATGCCATACTGTTTATGTTGATGCACAAATACTTGCCAATATACATCTTTTACCTTAATCGTTGATACTTTTTTCGCAGGTTCGGTAAATGCAGACTGACATGTGGCAGTCATTGGGCAGGTGGCACAATCGCGTTTTCTAGCTTGGCAAAGTGTTGCGCCCAACTCCATCATGGCTTGATTCCAAAGGTCAGGTGTTTCGCTTTGTTCAATGTAATCTTGGGCAAGATGCCACAGCTCCTTTTCGTTTAAATCTTTATTTTGCCAAGTGGACAGCACACGTTTTACATTGCCATCAAGCACAGGTGTGTATGCGCCAAAACAAAAGGAAGAAATCGCACCTGCAGTGGATTTCCCTATGCCTTTGAGACTTAAAATATCTTCAAATTTGGTGGGAAACTGCCCGTTAAATGTTTGCATGATTTGTTGAGCCGCTTCATGGATAAAACGTGCTCTGCGGTAGTAACCCAAACCCTCCCATTGTTTGAACACATTATCGGCATGAGCGGAAGCCAGTGTTTTTATACTAGGGAAAACTTCAAACCACTCGGCATAACGTGGTAACACGGTTTTGACCTGTGTTTGTTGCAACATGATTTCAGAAATCCAGATGTGATATGGGTTTACAGTGTGTCGCCAAGGTAAGTCACGGGCATTGGTTTGATACCAACCGAGCAGTTTTTCCGTTGTTGCTTTCAACTATAAGGTGCGGAAGCTAAAGCCATCTTCGACCACTTCAAACATGAAGAAGAAGTTGGCGCGCTCTAGCCCCCAAGTGCTGGGTAGGGGGTTGAACGGCGCAGCTTTATACACCGCCTGAACAGCGCTGTCGTTTAATTCAGGGCTTGGGCTTGGACGTAAGATTTTGATGTCTAACAGTTCGCCACTAAGACCAATAGATACGCGCATCAAAACTTTGCGCTCATTGGGTGCAAGCTCTGCAACAACCAAGTCTTTGGGTCGCCATTGCTCTTCAAGTGAACGAACCAAACCTTGAGCGTAGGGTGCATATTTGCTCTCACGGGTATTGATGCCGATGTCCGCCTCTTTGGAAAGCAACTGCTTCATGCGACGCTCTCTATCAAAATCGCGTGAAAGTTGGGTTAGTGCAGATGATGAAGGCAATAAGTTGGCAAGCGGGATGACAGGTATTGGTTTGGCAGTCGTTTTTTCATCCTCTTTAAAATCGTTATCTTGTGGCAACAATGTTGCATCATCATCGCCTTTACGACTTAAAATACGATTGTTTGCCTTTTCTTGCTGGGTAGGCACGGGTGGATTGCGCGGGGCTTGGGGAGCAAGTGGGGCAGGTTTATTCTGATTGGGCTGCGCTTGGGTGGCTGCTGGCGCACGGGCTGCACGGTTGACTGCATCTTGCGCTAGATTTTGTGTGCCAACACTGTTTTTCTGCGCAATAATTTTGGCATCACTGTTGTCAGCTTTTGTGACATTTGCCGATTCATCCAAGAGCGTAACATCCATAATATGCGGCTGCTTCTTTTCGATAATGGGTACGCTTAACTCTGTGAATTGCACAAAAAGGATAAGTAAAAGATGCACTGCGATAGATGCAAGAAGCGCGAAGGTGAATTTCTTCTTTGGAATATCAAAGACCAAGGGGCTAAATTCAGCATTAGTTAAAAGTACATTCATAGTGATATAGCGAAATATATACGAAGCACTATCCATTTATCCAGCACCAACTTTTATGGCACTTAATTTGCTAACTATTCCGTGCGTGTAAATAATCATAAGTTTAGTTGGGTAGAGGTGGTATATGTTGTATCTTGGAGCACTGATAATTGTAATCTTTTTGGGTTGGTTCTTGTTTGGCAAGCCAAAGCCTCAGGCAACACGATCTGCACCACAAAAGGTGAAACAACAGCCCAAACCTGCACGAAACACGAATGAAGTTTTTTCCTTTGAATTGAACGAAAAGCAGGCTGTCTTGGCGGCAACCAAACCAAGCCCTTTAGCAAATAAACATACCCGCGAAGTTTATATGCAATGTTTGGATTCGATTCCTGCATTGCCAACCATATGGTCAGACCTGTTGGCTGCCATAGAAAGGGGAGATGCAGCGCGAAAAGTTGCACAGTATATCAAAAGTGAGCCAACATTGGCGGTGGAGGTATTGCGTCATGCGAATATGTTGGCGGCAAAGGATGTGAACGATTTGGGGCAGGCTGTGGTTTTGCTCGGTTATAATGCTATTCGCGGTATTGTGACGCAATATTGTGTGGCGACATTAAAAACCAAGCCAAACACGGTGTATCAAAGTGCTGCGTTATGGAAACATGCGATGGCAACATCTGCTTTGGCCAATATTGTGGCAAAATATATTCCTGGTTGTAATTCAGGTGTAGCAGGTACGCTTGGTTTATTGCATGATTTAGGGCGCATAGGCATTAATGTTACCTTAGACAAGAAAGGTGAAGTAAAGGTCGATGTTCAAGCGGGTTACTTGCATTTTGAGCAGCAAACATTTGGCATGAACCATGTTGAAGCAGGCGGGCTTCTTGCCAAACATTGGCATCTTTCAGAGCTGATTCAGACGGGTATTTTGCATCACCACCACCCCGCATTTGCCGAGCCAAAAGCAATACCTGAAGCCGTTCGCAAAGAAGTGCTGGCTGTGTATTTAGCAGACCTTCTAGCCATACATTTTGAGTTTGCGGGCGGGCATAATTTTGTGACGCTTCCTTTGGCTTCCTATGCCCCCATGATGAATGCCAGCCTTGAAACAATTGCTGCTGACCCTATGGTCAGCAAAGAGCTTTGGCGCGTAAAATCAATTAACTTTTAAGCGTTGTTATGCCTGTTTTTATGCGGGTTAGTGTTTCATCTTTTCCCAATAAGCCAAGTGTAATATCAATCGGCGGTGATACAGGCATACCTGCAATCAAAATGCGAATCGGCTGCGCCAGTTTACCCATGTTTACGCCTTCAGCTCCGCAAATATCAGCAATCCACTGGTGTGCCGCTTCGCCAGACCATGCTTCTGATTCAGCTTTGGTGATAAACTTATCAAGCAAATCCCAAGTGCCTTCTTTAAAGTTTTTCTTCACTGCTTTTTCTTGGTATTCAGTCGGGGCGACATAAAACATACGTGCGCCATCAGCAAGCTCAATCAGGTTCTTACTGCGCTCTTGTAAAGCAGGAATGACATCCACCAGATCCGCACCGTTGGCAGTGTCTAATTTGAGGAAGTAGTTCACTTCATCGACCAAATCCGCAGGGTTGGATGCTTTAATCCAGTGTGCATTGAGCCAGTCTAACTTATCTTGATCGAAGCGTGATGGGCTTGCGCCTACGTGTGCCAAGTCAAAGTATTCAATCAGTTGTTCTTGGCTGAATACTTCATCATCACCATGCGACCAACCCAATCGTGCCAAATAGTTGTTTACTGCATGAGGCAAATAACCTTTTTCACGGTATTCGGTGATGGCAATCGAACCATGACGCTTGGACATTTTTGCACCGTCAGCACCATGAATCAATGGAATATGAGCAAATTGTGGTACATCCAAATCAAGGGCTTCATACATTTGAATTTGGCGCGGTGTATTGTTCAAATGGTCGGAGCCGCGCACCACATGAGTGATACCCATATCTGCATCATCAACCACCACGGCAAGGTTGTAGGTGGGCGTGCCATCGGTGCGCATAATGATGAGGTCATCAATTTCTTCATTGGGGAAACAAACATCACCCAGCACCAAATCTTTGACCCAAGTTTCGCCATTTTCAGGTGATTTGAAACGAATAACGAATGGTGTATCTGGTGCATCAGTTAAATTACGGCAAGTACCATCATACATGGCTTTTTTGCCTTCAATACGTTGTTTTTCGCGCATAGCATCCAGCTTATCTTTGCTGCAATAACATTTATAAGCTTTGCCTTCATCCAAAAGCTGGTTAACGGCTGCAATATGTTTGTCTTGTCTTGCGCCTTGGAAGATAGGTTCGCCATCCCAATCCAATCCCAACCACTTCATACCATCGAGGATGACTTGCGTGGCTTCATCGGTGCTGCGCTCTTTATCGGTATCTTCAATGCGCAAGACAAATTCACCGCCAAAATGGCGGGCATAAAGCCATGAAAATAGAGCGGTACGTGCGCCGCCGATATGTAACATGCCTGTGGGAGATGGAGCAAAGCGGGTTTTAACGGTCATGATGTTTCCTTTGGATTGATTTGAGTTATTTGCGTGTTGCGATTATTCACGGCGTGGGCGATAATATTGGGATTTGGTTTCTGTCCAAAATGTACGGTATTCTTCTTCGCTAATTTCACCATCTCCATCAGCATCCATGAGGTTGAAGCGGTCACCCATGCGACCCATGACCATCAGTTTATACTCATCCCAAGATACGCCTTCAGACTCATCAAAGTCGAGTTCCATAAACTTTTCAACGATTTTGTCGGTCGCAGACAAAATTTCAGATGTCGCCGTTTGTGGCATCATTAAACCCACAAAAGCCAAGAAAAACAAAGTAAAACGCATAAAATCACCTCTGTTGTGTAGGTAAACTGTTTACCCTTGAACAAAAGTCGGCATCATAGCCGTGATTTTATCGGCTGACGAGGGGATTATGCAACAATACTTGGATTTTATGCGTGATGTACATGAAAATGGCACAGTTAAAGGCGACAGAACAGGCACGGGAACGCGCTCAGTGTTTGGCAGGCAGCTTAGATTTGATTTAAGCCAAGGTTTCCCTTTGGTGACCACGAAAAAGGTACATTTAAAGTCGATTATTCATGAATTGTTATGGTTTTTAGCGGGTGACACCAAAACCACATATTTGAAAGAAAACGGCGTAAAAATTTGGGATGAATGGGCAAAAGATGGTGAGCTTGGTCCTGTGTATGGCTACCAATGGCGCAACTGGCCAACCCCTGATGGTAAATCCATCGACCAAATTGCCGAACTTATCAAACAAATCAAAGATAAACCCAACTCGCGCCGTTTAATCATATCCGCATGGAATGTGGCGGATTTACCTGATGAATCCATCTCGCCGCAAGCCAATGTTGAGCAAGGCAAAATGGCGCTTGCCCCATGCCATGCTTTTTTTCAATTTTATGTGGCAGATGGCAAGTTATCCTGCCAACTTTATCAGCGCAGTGCGGACATTTTCTTAGGTGTACCGTTCAATATCGCATCTTATGCGCTACTAACCATGATGATTGCCCAAGTCTGCGATTTGGAAGTGGGTGATTTCGTGCATACCTTTGGTGATGCACATCTATATTCCAATCACGCAGAGCAAGTCGAAATCCAACTTGCCCGCAAGCCATACCCACTACCCACCATGAAACTCAACCCAGACATCAAAAACATCTTTGATTTCAAATATGAAGATTTTACGCTTGAGGGTTATCAATGCCATGATGCCATCCGCGCACCGATTGCGGTTTAGATATGTTTGCTAAATCTATACAGTTGTTTCTCATGGATGGTGAGGCTAACGGGCGTTGGGCATGTGAAATGTCGAATTGGTCTGGGAAAGCATATAAAATTCCAAGGACAATGATTTCTTCTAGTAATGATAGAGCTGACCTGACATCAACAGGCGGGAATCCAGAGTAACCATGATGTTTTGCAAGATGTGGATTCCCTCCTTCGCGGGAATGACGGAAAAGAGGAAGTAAAAAGATATGATTTATGATGTGTTTAATGGTGATGCCGATGGATTATGTGCATTGCATCAGTTGCGGTTGGCAGTGCCTGTATCATCGGAATTGGTGACGGGGGTGAAGCGGGATATTAACCTGTTAAAGCGGGTGGATGCCCAAGCGGGTGATGAAATTATCGTGTTGGATGTTTCGCTGGATAAAAATAGGGATGGGCTGCTTAAAGCTTTGGATGCAGGGGCGAAGGTGCGTTATTTTGACCACCACTTTGCAGGTGATATTCCAGAGCATGACCACTTGGAAGCCCATATCAACACCGATGCCAATGTTTGCACCAGCTTGTTGGTGAATGGTTATCTGAAAAGTGCGTATTTGCCGTGGGCAGTGGTGGCAGCATTTGGCGATAATTTGTTTGATTCAGCGCGTAATGCGGCAGCGCCGTTAAACCTAAATGATGAGCAATTAAGTCAGCTTGAACATTTGGGTACGCTGCTTAATTACAATGGTTATGGCGTGACTTTGGATGATTTGTATTTTGACCCCAAAGATTTGTACCAACAAATGCAGCCTTTTGAAAATCCGTTTGATTTTATTGCAGAGTCGCCAGCTTATCAGGTGTTAAGCCAAGGTTATGCCGATGATATGGAAAAAGCGGAAGTCTCCGAAGCGGTGTTTTTGGATGATAAAGTGGCGGCATTTATGATGCCTGATGAGGCGTGGTCGCGTCGTGTTTCAGGGGTGTATGGCAATGCGTTGGCACGGATTTATCAAGGCAGAGCGCATGCTTTGGTGACGGTGATGGATAATGGTAACTTCCGCGTCAGTGTACGCGCTCCGTTATCTAACAAAACAGGTGCAGATGAGCTTTGTATGTCCTTCCCTACAGGTGGCGGGCGCAAAGCTGCGGCGGGTATCAATGATTTGCCTAAAGATATGTTGGATGACTTTATAGCGGCATTTAAGGATAAATATTCATGAGTAAAATTGCAGGCATACATGCTGTGAAACATGCGCTGGACGCAGGCGAAGCCATTGATGAATTGGTGGTACTTAAAGGCAAAACACACCCACGCTTGAATGAGCTAATTCATTTGGCGCGCAAAGCCAAAGTTCGCGTATCTTTTGCGCCCAAAGAAGCTTTGGAAAGGTTAGCAGACGGCGTACCACATCAAGGTGTGGTGGCAAAAATGCAACCTAAAGGCGCGGTGAATTTTAAGGATTGGTTGTATGACATTGAAGGGCAAGATGAAGCTTTGGTGCTGATTCTCGATCAAGTGACTGATCCGCATAATTTGGGGGCATGTATTCGTACTGCAGAAGCATCGGGTTGTGTGGGTGTGGTGATTCCTAAAGACCATGCCGCAGATTTAAGCTCACCTATTGTCTCCAAATCGGCATGTGGTGCATTGGCACGAATCCCTGTGTTGCGTGTGACCAATTTGGCGAGAACCATGAAAGATTTACAACAAGCAGGCTTTTGGATTTCAGGTTTGGCAGGCGAAGCCGATACTTTGATTCATGACATTCAATTTTCAGGTAAAAATGCCTTGGTCATGGGTGCAGAAGGCGAAGGAATGCGCAGACTTGTGCGTGAAAACTGTGACCAGTTGGTGAAAATACCTATGCCGGGCAAAGTGGAATCATTGAATGTGTCGGTAGCCACAGGAGTGGCATTGTTTGAAGTGGTGCGCCAAGGACTAAACAAGAAATAAGGGGAGTAAACATGGATTTGGTATTAATCGAAGGTTTGGAAGTGCGCACTGTCATCGGTATTTATGATTGGGAGCGCGAGATTCGGCAAACTGTGCGCCTAGACCTTGAAATGGCTTGGGATATTTCCAAAGCGGGCAAGACGGATAATATTGAAGATACACTGGACTATAAATCTGTATCGAAGCGGTTGATTGACTTTGTTGAAGGGTCTGAATTTGGTTTGATTGAATCATTGGCAGAACATTGTGCCAAGATTATTCTTGATGAGTTTAAAGTGCCGTGGTTGCGTCTTAAAATGTCCAAGCCTGGCGCAGTTCGCGGTTCTGAAAATGTGGCAGTATTGATTGAGCGTGGCGAAAAATAAGATGACATCTGTTTTGCTGGGTATGGGCTCGAATATTCACCCTGAACAACATTTGAAAGATGCTGCAAATGCCATCAGGCAACAGTTTTCCAATGTGTTATTCTCTGCTGTGTATCAATCAACGGCAGTGGGCATGGAGGGTGATGATTTTCTCAATGCATGTTGTTTGCTTGAACATGACATGGCTGCCAAAGCCTTTGTAACATGGTTGAAAAACCTTGAAGACGAACATGGGCGAGACCGCGCAAAAGGCTCTTGGAAACCGCGCACATTAGATTTGGATGTGTTGATGTTGGATGATGAAGTGGTGGATGAAGACTTTTATAAATATGCGCATATTACCATACCAGCCTTAGAGCTTGCGCCACAGCTTAGTCAGCAGCAAGATGGTATTATGCTGCTAACTAAAGTGGATGTTCAACTTTAAAGGCGGTTAACCAACACACCCTTTAAGCGTTCTGCGTGTTCAGGGTTGACGTTAGACAAGGGTAGCTTCACTTCAAATGTTGCGCCTTGTCGCTCATCAAAAACCACACGAATCTCACCATGATGTGCCAATACAATATGCTTGCAAATCGCAAGCCCAAGCCCCGCACCTTCGCCTTGCCGATTGGTGCGGGCATCATCAGCGCGATAAAAGCGTTCAAAAAGATGCGGCGCATCCTTTGCATTCACACCTTCACCTTCATCCAACACAAAAATTTTGGCAAACTCGCCATCCGCAACCGCTGACAAGGTTACAGTTGAATTTTCAGGGGCGTAACGAAAAGCATTGTTGAGCAAGTTATAAAAAACGCGTTCAATGCGATGTTGGTCACCAATGATTTCTAAACCCTCTTGAATATTCATGTCCAAATGAATTTTTCGTTTGGAAAATAACATCAAGTGATCTTGCCCAACTTCTTGGAGCAGCAGCGATAAATCGACAGGATCTTGGGGTATTTCCAGTGTACCTGCATCGGCTTGGGCAAGGGTTAACATGTCATTGACGATATGTTGCATTCGGGTACTAATTGCAAACAATTGCTTGAGCAACGCTTTGTATTCTTCAGGGCTTCGATCTTGCAATAGAGCCACTTCAATTTCACCTTTGAGAATGGTGATGGGGTGGCGCAGCTCATGTGAGGTATCAGATACAAAACGTTTGTGGCTGTTAAAGTTTGCTTCTAATGCTTGAAACATTTTATTAAGCGAGACAACTAAGGTTTCGATTTCTTCATCATGAATAGATGACTTTAAACGCCTGCTTAAATCACCATTGGACACGGCTTGCGCTGCATCAGTGATGTCATTGATGGGTCGGAGAGAACGCCTTGCCATGCGATAACCTACCAGACCTGAAATGAGCATAGATAACAAGCCAAGTATGCCGCCAATGATGTATAAAAGTTTGAAAAATCTTTGAATATCATCGGTGGTACGTACAAGGATTGCAACGGCTACGATTTGCTCCTGCACATGAACGGGCATCACGGCAACACGCAAATTGTTTTTGCGCAGTAAACCTCTAGTGGAGACAAAAACAGTGGCATTACCCGCCAGAGCTTCGCGGATAGCATGGGCAACATCTTGTTTGTCATGACCAACAAGCTCTTCGCCAACGCTAAATAAAATAGTTCCTTCAGGGCTGACCAACTGCACCACGCCACGGTAATACATGGTGAAGTCTTGAAGGAAAAACCCCCATTCGTGTTTGGGAGCTTTTTCTAAATTTTCCACCAAAACAGTGGCTTCATCAAAAAGCGCATCATCAACTTCTTTGTAAATTTGATTGGATAAGAACCAATAAATGAGAACTGCTGCAAAGACCAAAATAAGGAACTCGACGATGACATAACTCATAGCAAGCCTGCCACGGAAAGTGCGGAACAGGCTGTTATACATGGATTGCATGGGCTTCTTCAACAGTGTTTTTGTTTATGTGTTATCCTGATATTTGTCGCTTAATATATAACCTTGCCCACGCAAAGTGTGAATGAGCTGCAAATCAAAACCTTTATCAACTTTGGCGCGCAAATGACTAACATACACATCAATCACATTGCTTTCAGGGTCAAAGTTCATGTCCCAAACATGTTCGCCAATCAAGGTGCGGGAAAGCACTTTGTATGGGTTGCGCATCAGGTATTCGAGTAGCGCATATTCTTTGGTGGTTAAGCGGATATTTTTCTCGCCACGGGTCACTTGGCGGCTCATGGGGTCAAGCTCCAAATCAGCCATGGTTAGTGTTGGTGTTTTACTGTCGGAGGTGCGGCGCAATAGTGCGCGAACACGTGCAAGAAGCTCTTGAAAAGAGAAGGGTTTTGCCATGTAGTCATCAGCGCCCGCATCCAGACCGCGAACCTTGTCTTCAACGCTATCCCTAGCTGTGAGCATCAAAACAGGCGTGTTTACACCGCGCTCTCGAATCTCTCGACATACTTGAATACCATTCTTTTTGGGTAGCATTAAATCCAAGATGATAAGGTCGTAGTCATTCACTTCAGCGAGAAACCCGCCGTCTTCACCGTCGTGGGAAAGGTCAACGGCGTGCCCTTCTTCCCTCAACCCTTTTTGCAATACTTCAGCAACTTGAACTTCGTCTTCAACAATTAAAATTTTCATAGACGCAATGTAGAACTTCTTTTGCTTGCTGACAATAGTCTATTGAAGTGTGTCAAAAAGGTTAATGGTGGTTGACAAGGGTGTTTTTGTGGTCGATATTGGCGCATAGTGGGTAATTGTGGGTAATTTATCCTTTTGTGTTATTAGTGGATGTAATGAGGCGGGTTAAAGTCGTATGTTTCAAGGTGAATATACCAATAATATGGACGATAAAGGGCGGATTAATATTCCCGCGCCCTTCCGTGATGTGCTGCAAAAATCGTATGCAGAACCCATTGTAATTATCGCGCGCGACCCGCAAAACCCATGCCTTAGAGTCTATCCACAGCAAGAATGGAAGCGATTGCTTGCCAAGGTAGGGGCGCGTCCGAGCAATGATCGTATTGTTCAAGCATTTAAACGCACGGTGATTAGCTCAGCCCAAGAATATAGCCCTGATAAGCAGGGTAGAGTGTTGATTCCACAAAATTTGCGTGATTATGCAGGAGTGGGAAAAAGCACAGTGTTTGCAGGTTCACTGGACACCTTTGAAATTTGGGATGCCAACGCTTGGGATACCCAACTCGCCTCATCACTGGCTCTGCTGCAAAATCAGGACTTGGATTTCTGATGGTCACCCGGGCGCACATTTCAGTATTGGCTGCCCCCTACATCGAAGCATTATGCACCGACAAAAAAGGTCGCTATATTGATGCAACATTTGGGCGCGGCGGACACACAAAATTAATGCTAGAAACGCTTTCAGAACAAGCGCAAGTGTTGGGCTTAGACCGCGACCCTCAGGCTATTGAGGCTGGCGAAGCTTTGGCAAAAGCTGATGCTCGCTTTTCCATTGCTTACACAGATTTCGCAGGCATTGAAGATGCCGTACACCATCAAGGTTGGGGTAGTGTTGCTGGTATTGGTTTTGATTTGGGTGTTTCCTCGCCGCAGCTTGACCAAGCAGAGCGCGGCTTTTCATTTATGCAAGATGGCCCTTTGGATATGCGCATGGACTGTGATTCTGGGCAACCATTGTCTGCAAAGTTGGCTAAAGTCTCCGAATCAGAATTGGTTAGTGTTATCAGAGAATATGGTGGAGAGCGTTTTGCTGGGCGCATTGCAAAAGCAATCTTGGATAAGTTAAACCAAGGTGAAATGAACACCACCAAAGACCTTGAAAATGCCTGCTTTCATGCCACACCGAAAAAAATGCGTCATCAAGGCGCGCATCCCGCAACGCGAACCTTTCAAGCCCTTAGGATTTGGGTGAATGATGAAATGAACCAAATTGATGAAGCTGTGAAAGCATCTATGAAACTTTTGCAAGTGGGTGGTCGTTTGGCAATCATTTCTTTCCACTCTGGTGAAGATAGAAGAATCCGCGACTTGATTGAAAAACAAGTGCATGGCTGCGTTTGTCCGCGCGAATTCCCCATGTGTGTTTGTGGCTTTAAACCCACCATGAAATGGGTGCAAAAGAAACCTATTCGTGCCAGCGAAGAAGAAATAGATGCCAACCCACGCAGCCGCTCTGCCATGTTGCGTGTGGCTGAAAAGCTGGCTGAGTTATGTTGAGCCGCGCGATTCTTTTTAGCTTGGTCGCAACCATTGGTCTGTTGGCTGGTGGTAAGGTGTGGGTGTCTTATCTTAGGGTGGATACAGAGCAAAGTGTGAACCAACTGAAAAAAGAAAAAGTCTTGCTGGTACAAGATGTGCAAAATCTTAAACTTGAATTGGCGAGTATGACTCGCCCCGACACCTTACGCAGATTAGCCAGAGAGTTGGGTATGGCAGCCCCATCTGCCATGCAGGTGATGAAACCATGATGAATCGCGTACAAATTGCTGAAACCCGCAGGCTGGAAGCGGTTGCTGGGTTGGTGATGCTTGGTTTGCTGCTCATGGTGGTGCGTGCGGTTGATTTGCAGTGGGCGCAACATGAGCAGTTGAGTGGCGTGGCAGATAATCAGCGTATTCGTCAGTTTGAAGTGGCTGCACCACGTGGGCAAATTGTAGACAGAAGTGGTCGTGTGCTTTCAGAGAGTATTGAAGTGCCATCTGTGGCTGGTGTGGGCGCAGATATTGCCAAGGAAGATTTGCCAGCATTGGCGAAAGCCTTGGATATGCCGTTGCACAAACTCGAGCAGCGCATTGGCAAGCGCCAAGGTTTTATTTGGTTGTCACGTCAAGTGTCGCCGCAAATTGCCAAGCAAGTTCAAGCTCTGGATATTGCAGGTGTGCGCATGGAAAAAGAGTGGCGAAGATTTCACCCTTATGGTCCAGAAACGGGACACTTATTGGGTTTTGTTGGCATTGATAACTATGGATTGGAAGGTCTTGAGCGTGCATTCAACAGCAAGCTTTCGGGTGAAGCAGGCAAAGTGCAGCTACGCAAAGCTGCCAATGGTATCAAGCTGCCTGGTAGCACATGGATTCAAAAACCCAAGCAGGGGCAGCCTTTACACTTAAACCTTGATATTGGGGTGCAAAGTATTGCTTATGCAGCCTTGGCGAATGGCATTAACAAAACAGGTGCTAAGGGTGGCTCGGTGGTGGTGATGAACCCACATACAGGCGAAGTGTTGGCAATGACAAGTTGGCCAGGATTTAACCCGAATTCTTTTGGGCAATATCGCCCCAAAGACTGGCGCAACCGCGTGGTGACGGATGTGTTTGAGCCAGGTTCTGTACTTAAACCATTTACCGTTGCAGCGGCTTTATCCACAGGTCGCTGGACAAAAGATTCGTTGATTTTTTGTGAAAATGGTAAGTTTGAAGTGGCTGGGAAACGCATTAAAGATGACCATCCAGAAGGTTGGATTGATTTGCGTAAGCTGTTGGTGGTGTCGAGCAATATTGGTGCTGCCAAGCTGGCGTTGGATGTGGGTAAAGAAGATTTGTATGGTATTTTACAAGATGTTGGTTTTCACCGTAAAACAAACATTGGGTTGGGTGGAGAGTCGTCAGGTTTGTTGCCGCCGCTAGAAGCATGGGGGTCTGTGGAAACAGCGAATATTGCTTTTGGGCAAGGCATTGCTGTAACACCGATTCAGTTGGCGGCTGCATTTTCGGTGTTTGCCAATGGTGGCGTATATTATCCACCGCAATTGGTGCGCAGTGAATTTCAAGCTGAAGAACACCGTGTTATTTCAGAGCAGGTTGCCAATGATGTGTTGCAAATGTTAACGGATGCAACACAAGTCGGTGGCACGGGAACCAAGGCAGTGCCGCAAGGTTACACAGTGGCTGGCAAAACAGGCACAGCGCAAAAAGCTGATAAATATGGTGGTTATTCTGAGGATAAGTTTACTGCCGTATTTGCAGGGGTTGTGCCTGCAGATAATCCTAAACTTGTGATTGTGGTGGCGATAGATGAGCCACAAACCAGCATTTATGGTGGCACGGTGGCTGCACCCATCTTTAAACAAATTGCAGCAACAACATTACCCATGCTTGGTATTGCGCCCAAGCCAGAGCCTGTTCATGCAGGTAGCTGGCAAGTGCAACAAACCAGTGTGGCAAAAGATGTTTCAATGCCGCTTCATAGTTTGTATGGCTTGTCATTGCGTGAAGTAAGACGAATGGCTTCGACTTTGGGTGTGCAGTTGAAGCTACACGGCACAGGTTGGGTCAGTCGCAGTGAACCTTTTGCCATACAATCGCTACAAACAGGTGATGTGTTGGAGGTGTGGTTGAATGAATAAGTTAAACATCCAACCCAAAAACCTTTCTGATTTGGTTGCCGACTTGGGTGTATATTCCGCAGACATGATAGTGACGCAGATTTGCGATGATACACGCAAACTAGAAGCGGGTGATACATTCTTGTGTTTACCTCGCGTCAAAGATGTGGCGAAAATTATCCAGCAAGCCATTGATAAACAAGCCAATGCCATTGTTTTTGTTGGCGAACCTATGCAGCAAGATGCTGTGCCTTGTGCTTGTTTACCTGATATGCCGAGCCTTGGCTTGATGCTTAGGCGCTGGTTTGAAACTGAACATTGCAAGGTGCCATGTATTGGCACTACAGGCACGGATGGCAAAACAAGCACAGCTTGGATGCTGCGCCAAGTGTTGGCAAAACATCTTGGTTCCGCATGGTCAGTGGGGACTTTAGGTTTTATTAAAGATGATACACAAGCAGAAGATTTGGGTAATACCACACCTTCGCTTTTAACCTTGCATCATATTTTAGCGCAAGCGACACAACAACAAATCGGTGCGTTGGTGCTTGAAGTATCTTCACACGGCATTGCCCAATCGCGGATTGTTGGTATGCCATTTACCGCAGCCATTTGGACAACCATTGGGCATGACCATATTGAAGCGCATGGTAGTTATGATACGTATGTGGCGTGTAAAGCAAGCTTTATCCGTGATGTTGCCGCATCTGGTGGTGTGGTGGTTGCCAATGCAGCTTATGCCGATATTCAGCAAGCTTTGGTTGATTCATCGGGTCAAATATATTGGTATGCACATCAGCAGACTGCAGAGATGTTGTGGGCAGTTGAAGATAAACAAGTGATTCTCACCAACAAACAACAAGAAGTAGCCTTAAGCGATGTGCCTATTGCAGATTTTCATGCTGAAAATTTGGCGGCCGTAGCGTTAATGATGCAGGCAAGCTTTGATGTTGCACTTTCACAGTTTGAAGTTTTGACAAAGGTGGTATCAACACCATCAGGTCGTTTGCAGGCGGTGGGCGAGCAAGTGTATATTGATTATGCACATACAGCCGAAGGTTTGCAGCGATGCTTGCTTAGCGCACGCAAACTCACCCAAGGTGCATTGCTTTTGGTCTTTGGCTGCGGTGGTAATCGTGATAAAGCCAAGCGCCCTGAAATGGGAGCTGTGGCAGTGAAACATGCAGATAAAGTATGGTTAACCTCAGATAATCCACGTGATGAGCAGCAAGTAGATATTGCGCAAGATGTGTTGCAGGGCATACAAGATAAAACAAAAGTTCAGGTGATTGAAAGCCGCGAAGAAGCCATCAAACAGGCCGTGTCTGCGTTGTTGCCAGAAGATGTGTTGGTGATTGCGGGCAAAGGGCATGAAACCTATATGGAAATTAAAGGTAAACGTGTGCCGTGGTCGGATAAAGACAAAGCGCAGCAAGCTTTACGCGAGGTGCGATTATGCGCTTAACAGGTGAAGATTTGGCAGCAGCAAGCCTTGGTGAATGGCTGAATGATATGCCTGAAAGTGTGCAAGGCATTGGCACAGACACGCGTAAATTTAAAATAGGTGAAGCATTTTTGGCTTTGCGTGGTCCAAGCTTTGATGGGCATGAACATGCATTTCAAGTGGCGGATAAAGCCGCCGCTTTGATTGGCGACCAACAAGGTGTTTTGCATTGGCAAGCTTTGACCACGCCAACACTTCAGGTGCAAGATACATTGCAATCATTGGGTGATATTGCGGCATTTTATCGCAGCCGTTTATTGAACACAAAAGTCATCGCCATCACGGGTTCTTATGGCAAAACAACTGTGCGCTCCATGTTGGAAGTGGTGTTTGCGTATGTGGGTTTACAGGTGGCGGCAACACAAGCCAATTTCAATAACTTGATTGGTGTGCCGCAAACCTTATTGGGCATTGATATGCAAGCGGATGTGGCATTGATTGAATGTGGCATCAGCGAGCAAGGTGAGATGGCACGTTTATCTGAAATTGTGCAGCCTGATATGGCGATTGTGACAGGCTTAAGCCAAGCCCACGGTGAAGGTTTGGGTGGTTTGCAAGGTATTGCCAAAGAAAAAGCAGCTTTGATGACACATTTATCAAGCCATGGTTGGGCAGTGTTGGGGCAAGGTGTTGCCCAGCAATTTGCACAAGTCGGAGGTTTGCCAGAGCAGCCTACGATTTCTATGGATGATGGCGAGGTGACATGGCAGTTGATGGGTCGGGAGCTACATCTTCAATATAAAGAACAACAAACATCGCTAAACCTATTGTTGCCCGCCAAACATTGGGCAGAAGATATGGCGTTAACTGCCACAGTGGCACTGAAAATCGCGGATGAACTGGGTCGTGATTGGTCGCTGGCAGAGATAGGCGAAGCACTTGCATCTTGGCAACCTGTCGAGGGGCGTTTGGCGATTCATACTTTACCTCATTTTACTTTGATTGATGATGCCTACAACGCAAATCCAGCATCCATGCAAGCGGCATTGGATACCTTAGCGAACCTTGAAGGACATCGCATTGCGATGCTTGGTGATATGTTGGAATTGGGTGATGAAGCATCAGCTATACATGCGAAACTTAAGCTACATAACATTGATGAAGTATTGCTTGTGGGAGGCTTGATGGCTGGGCTGCAAACGACCAATCCTGAACGAAATATACGCACTTTTTCAGATGCACAAGCACTTCAAACTTGGCTTGAAAGTCACGATTTTCCAGCCCAAGCTAGTACAGTGTTGGTGAAAAGTTCACATGGCACAGGTTTGCATCAAGTGGTAAAACAACTGCAGCAACGGGGTCAGGATGTTATATAATTTTTTATACCCATTGGCTGACCAGTATTCATTTCTTAATGTTTTTCAATACATTACATTTCGGGCGGCATATGCCCTGATTACAGCCTTAATTTTAAGCTGGTTGTTTGGTCCATTGTTCATTCGTCTGCTTAAAGCCAGCCAAGATAAGGGACAGCCTATTCGTGGTGACGGTCCTGAAAGCCATTTGGCAAAACAAGGCACACCAACCATGGGCGGATTGTTGATTCTTTCGACACTGACGTTATCTACGCTGCTTTGGGCTGATTTGAATAACATGTTTATTTGGTTGGCACTGATGGTGACTTTGGGTTACGGCTTGATTGGTTGGCTGGATGACCACCTCAAAATCAAACATCAAAACAGCAAAGGTTTGGCGGGACGCTGGAAGCTGCTGCTTCAGGTGTTGTTTGGTGGTATTGCTGCCGTGGCACTGATGAATATGACATCACCGATTGTGGATATTCCGATTGTGAATTACCAGTGGGATATGGGTTACTGGTATATTTTATTTGTCATATTCGTGCTTGTTGGTACATCCAATGCAGTCAACTTAACCGATGGCTTGGATGGTTTAGCCGTTGCGCCAACATTCATGGTTGCAGCCACATTGGGCATTGTGGTGTATGTGGCAGGGCATAGTGGTTTTGCTGAATATTTATTGATTCCTTATGTGCCGGGTGCTGGAGAATTAGCGATATTCTGCGGCGCATTGGTGGGTGCATGTTTGGGTTTTTTGTGGTTCAACACATACCCTGCACAAGTATTTATGGGTGATGTGGGTTCATTGGCACTCGGTGGTGCGTTAGCATTTGTAGCTTGTGCCGTGCATCAGCAATTCTTGCTTGCCATAGCGGGCGGCTTGTTCGTGTTGGAGGCGGTGTCGGTGATGGTGCAAGTGGCATCCTTTAAGATGACGGGCAAACGTGTGTTTCGTATGGCACCGATTCATCATCATTATGAGCTCAAAGGTTGGGCTGAACCTAAAATCATTGTGCGTTTTTGGATTATCACCTTGATTTTAGCCTTGGTGGCATTGTCCACCTTGAAGTTGCGTTGATGAATATCGTATCTCAAGAAAAAGTTGCCGTGGTCGGCATGGGCAAAACTGGTTTGTCTGTGGTGCGTCATTTGCAGCGCAAACATATAGATTGTGAATGTTTTGATGAAGCCGCCGTACAGTTGCCGAGTGATTTGCAACATATCACATTGCATGTGGGCGCATTAGATAATGAAGCCGTGTTTATCGGTTTTGATAAAGTGATTGTCAGCCCAGGCATTGATTGGCGGCATCCAGCATTGGTTGAAGCGCGCAAATGTGGTGTGCAAGTACATGGTGACTTGGATGAGTTTTTAGCCAGTTATTCAGGCACGTTGATTGCCGTGACGGGAACCAATGGCAAAACAACAGCTACGCAAATGATTGCATTATTATTAGAGACTTTGCCCAAGGGTTGTGATGCTGGGGGTAATATTGGCGTACCCATGTTGGATTTATTGGCAGAAGGGCAACCCGAGCGTGTGGCTTTGGAATTATCCAGCTTTCAATTGGAGCGCGCCAAAAACTTACACCCACATTATGCAGTGTTGTTGAATGTGCAATCGGATCATGAAGATATGCATGATTCACCTGAAGCTTATCGTGCGGCTAAAGTACGCATGTTTCAACACATGATTGTGGGTGACACAGCTTTGTTATTGCAAACAGATGAATGGCGTGATTTGGCAGCCGATTTGCAGGGGCGTGGAGTCACGGTAAAACGCTTTGGCATTGTGGAAAACATGGATGATGCAGTGGCAGGCGTGATGTGTGCAGAAGCGGGTGATGTGTTATTTTGGCATCAAGGTGATATGCGTAGAACAGTGGCTTGTTCATCCTTGATGGTTCGCGGCAGCCACCAACAGCAAAACATTGCTGTTGCAGCCCAAGTTGCAGCGGATTTTAATGTGCCTGCGGCGGTGATTGAAGAAGCGTTGATGAGCTTCCAAGGTTTGGAACATCGCCTAGAATTTGTAGGGCATATCCAAGGGCGAGACTGGTTTAACGATTCCAAAGCAACCAACCCCAATGCTGCGATTGCCGCACTGACTTCGTTTGCCCAAGTGATGTGGATTTGTGGCGGCGTGCGTAAAGGTTTGGCATTGGATGACTTGGTAGATGTGGTGCGCCAACATGTGTGTTTTGCCTGTGTGATTGGTGA
The DNA here is from genome assembly GCA_015663235.1 of Mariprofundaceae bacterium. Taxonomy (GTDB): domain Bacteria; phylum Pseudomonadota; class Zetaproteobacteria; order Mariprofundales; family Mariprofundaceae; genus Ghiorsea. The sequence continues at coordinate 3,768 of DQSL01000018.1, read as the reverse complement.
AGACACGCAAGCCTATGAAGATGTATTAAATCAAGCGGGAATACCATTTGTGGTTTCAAAAACCGTGGCACAAGCTGTAATAGATGCGCAAGACCATGACAGTGATGCGCCAGTATTGCTCTCACCAGCAGCAGCCAGCCAAGACCAATACCGTCATTATGCAGAGCGCGGCGCTGATTATGTACAAGCCATTCGTGGCTTGGGTGATGAATCATGACCAAATACACACGCGCACCCTTTGATGTTTGGATGCTAACCAGCATTCTCACGCTGCTACTATTCAGTGTGATTATGGTGGGCAGTGCCAGCCTTGAAGTGGCTAATGTGCGCTACGGTTCACCTTGGCATATTTTGTTGCGCTGGTGTTTTTATATTCCAATTGCGTTGGCTGTGATGTGGGCGGTTTCGCGGATTCATCCTTCATGGTGGCAAGCCATGGCAATGCCTCTGCTATTGGTTGGTTTTGTAATGCTGGGCACTGTTTTGTTGTTCGGCAGCAATATCAATGGGGCAACGCGATGGTTTTCATTGTTTGGCATGACGATTCAACCCATTGAATTGATTAAACCTGCATTTGTCTTGTATCTAGCTTATTACATGGCGAATTTTCAAGAGCGTTTACCTTCATTCACACGCGGCTTGTTGCCCATGTTATTGATGCTGATGTTTATGGTCGCGCTTTTACTAGGGCAACCTGATTTTGGCAATGCAGCATTATTGATGGGCATGAGCTTTTGTTTGTGGTTTGTTGGCGGTGTGCCCTTCAGACATTTGATGGGTTTGTTTGCTGCGGCAATTCCATTGCTTGTGGTAATCGTGATGGCAGCGCCCTACCGTGTGGCGCGTATGACATCGTTTGTCGACCCTTGGGCAGATAGGTTTGGCGCAGGTTATCAGTTGGTGCAATCACAAATTGCCTTTGGTGTGGGCGGGCTAACAGGTGCAGGGCTTGGGCAAGGTGTACAAAAGTTGTTTTATTTACCTGAAAGTTTCACCGACTTTATTTCAGCCGTGATTGGTGAGGAGCTAGGGTTTGTTGGTATTTTAAGTTTGATATTGGTGTTTGCTACATTGTTGTTTCGCGGCTTTGTTATTGCCCGCCGCGCCGACACAACCTTTACCCGCTTGCTGGTATTGGGTTGCACCTTACTTCTTGGCGCAGCATTCATTATTAATTTCGGTGCAGCCATGGGCATTTTCCCAACCAAAGGTATGCCCATGCCATTTGTTTCCTACGGTGGTAGCGCATTGATTGGTAGTTGCATGTTGGCAGGTCTCATCTTCTCTGTGCAGCGGCATCAAGGTGCAAGAGCGGTGAATAAACGCAGTAAACGTAGAAACCACACACCATTGCAAGAGGTGTCAATATGAATCGGCTGATGTGTATAGCCGGCGGCGGCACAGGTGGTCATGTGATGCCAGCTTTGGCATTGGCAGATGTTGTGCGTCAAGATGTGCCTGATGTTGATGTCACCTTTATCGGAGCAACGCGCGGTTTGGAAGCCACATTATTGCCTGAACGTGGTGAAGATGTATTGCTGTTGGATATGCACGCGGTACAAGGTGTTGGTATCATGCAACGGGTGAAAGTTTTGTTGTGGGAATTGCCGAAATCAGTGTTGCGCATTCGCAAAGCTTGGAAAAACAATCGTAAACCTGATGTATTGGTGGGCGTGGGCGGTTATGCCAGCGTGGCTGGTGTGGTGGCAGCATTATTGTCGCGTATTCCCGTGGTGTTGTATGAGCAAAATGCCATTCCAGGGTTGGTAAATCGGGTGTTGCACCGTTTTTGCAAGGTAATGATGCTTGGTTTTGCCTCAGCAGAAAAACATTTGCAACATCAAAGCCATAAGTCCGTGGTTACTGGCAATGTGATTCGCGCGGATGTGTTACAAACTGTTTACAAAACACATGAAAAACCATGTTTGTTGATTGTGGGCGGTTCTCAGGGGGCAATGTTCCTTAATGATACCGTGCCGCGCGCGTGCCAAAACCTTGCAAGGCAAGGTAAAGATTTTCGGGTGATTCATTTGGTGGGTGCTGGTGATGGGCGGGTGCAGGATGTGCAAGCGATGTATGCCAAAGTGAATATTGAAGCGGATGTGCAATCATTTTCCCACGATATGCCGAATATGTTTGCGCAAGCCAGTCTCATGGTTGCTAGAGCAGGTGCGATGACGGTTTGTGAAGCAGGGGCAGTGGGTATGCCTGCCTTGTTTGTGCCATTGCCATGGGCTGCGGACAATCATCAATATTTTAATGCGCTAAGTATGAAAGAAGCTGGGGCAGCAGATATTGTGCTGCAAAAAACATGTGATGTTGCCAAACTGACACAAAAGTTAAGCCGTTTATTATTCAATCCTGTTGTACTGCAAGCCATGAGTGATGCAGGTGTTAAACAAACGATTCGTGATGCAGGTGCGCGGCAAGTCAAAGTGTTGCAGCCATTGTTGGAGGCACACGCATGAAAACACGTGTACAATGTATTCATTTCACAGGCATTGGTGGCATTGGCATGAGTGGTATTGCCGAAGTATTGTTCAACCAAGGTTTTAAAGTACAAGGCTCAGACATGGCTGAAAGCCCGAATGTGCAAAGGCTTAGGGATATTGGCATTGATGTGATGGTTGGGCATCAAGCAGGCAACCTTGGTGATGCGCAAGTGGTGGTGGTGACCACGGCAGTGGATAAACAAAACCCTGAAGTTTTGGAAGCAGAGAAGCGTGGTGTGCCTGTGATTCCACGCGCTGAAATGTTGGCTGAACTCATGCGCATGAAGCAGGGCATTGCTGTGGCTGGAAGTCATGGTAAAACTACGATTACATCCATGATTGCCCACGGCATGGAAGCCGCAGGTTTAGACCCAACATATGTGATTGGTGGGCGTTTGATGTCCACCAGCCACAACGCAAGATTGGGTGAGTCCAAGTGGTTGGTGGCTGAAGCTGATGAGAGCGATGGTTCATTCTTGCGCCTATCACCCATGATTTCCGTGGTGAGTAATATCGACCCAGAACACCTTGACCATTATGGCGATTTTGAAACCTTGATGGCGGCATTCAAACAATTCGTCAGCCTTACCCCATTTTATGGGCGGGTGGTGTTGCATCATGAGCATCCTAATGTTGCATTATTGCGTGATGACTTGCATCGACCCGTTGTTACCTATGGCACAAGCCCACAAGCAGACTTGTATTTGAAAGATGTGCAGGTGGATGGTTACAAACAACATTTAAGCATTGGTTTTGCAGGTGGTGATGTGAAAACTATGACCTTGCCTATGCCTGGCTTACACAATGCGGAAAATGCCTTGGCAGCCGTAGCTGTGTTGCTGGACTTGGATATTGAATTTGATGTGATTCGCCAAGGGTTTGCTTCGTTTGAGGGTATTCAGCGCAGATTTCAATGTTTTAAATCGGGTGCAGGGGTGTTGGTGGATGATTATGCGCATCATCCCAAAGAGATTTTGGCAGCGCTTCAAGCGGCGACTTCGTGTTGGACAGATAAGACCATTTCAGTGTTGTTTCAGCCACATCGTTTTAGCCGCACCCAAGATTTGTATGAAGACTTCTTGGGTTCATGTGATACAGCTCAAAAAGTGCGTTTATTGCCCATTTATGCAGCCAGTGAAACACCCATTGAAGGGGTTGATTCAGCTTGGGTTGCAGAGGGAATGCGTAAACGCGGGCATAAAGATGTGGACGTGATTGAAGACATGCAAGCTGCGAAAGCTTGGGCAATGGATGAGTTGAGCCAAGGGCATGTGGT
>DQSL01000149.1 GCA_015663235.1 Mariprofundaceae bacterium | reverse complement strand
AGATGAATGCCACCTTTAAGGTCAAGCCCAAGATTTAGAGGCTGACTCATGGATGCAGGCCACCAACTGGGTACTGTCGTTAAATTGGGTGTTGCCCCCATTACAGCGCCAATCAGCACAGTAATAATCAACCAAAATTTCCAAGGTGCATATTTTTGCATGAGCTTGTCCTTAACCTTTTATAGGGTATTATTTATCTTTTTTATCTTTTTTATCTTTCTTTTCTTGTGGTTTTGGGCTTTCTTGAAGTCCGCCAACGGTGTCTTGCTTGGCTTTAATGATGATACCTTCTGCAATTTCAATCATCACCACATCATCTTTTACACTGGTAATGCGCCCATAAATACCACCACCCGTAATCACTTTATCACCCTTTTTCAGAGCCTTAATAATAGCTGCATGTTCTTTCATACGTTTTTGTTGTGGGCGAATCAAAAGCACCCAAAAAATGACCATAATAAGAATCAATGGAATCAATGAGGCAAAACCACCACCAGCATCACCCTCTGCGAATGCAACATTGGCTGGCAAAAGAGCAACAGACAAAGCCAATATGGCTTTAGAAATGATTTGACGAAGTGTTGAAGTATGCATGTAATTATCCTTTTTTACTTTAATATAAACTTATAACTTACTGGTTTCGATAGGTTTTTAAGAACGCATCACGAAACACTGGCCAACGACTTTCTTCCAATGCGGTTCGTGCGCGTTGCATCAAATCACAATAGTAATGAAGATTGTGCAAGGTATTCAACCTTGAACTTAAAAGCTCCTTAGCCATAAACAGGTGGCGAAGATACGCTCTGGAAAAATTTTTGCATGTATAACATGTGCAAGCATCCATAATCGGCGCATCATCGGTTTGATGTTTAAGGTTCTTGATGTTGATTTTGCCATGGTCTGTAAACAATGTGCCGTTGCGAGCATTGCGACTGGGCATCACACAATCAAACATATCAATACCCCTATCAATGCCCTCAATCAGGTCATCAGGCGTGCCTACGCCCATCACATAATGCGGCTTATCTTCAGGTAAATGTGGCGCAAGTGCATCCATCATTGCCATCATCTCTTCTTTTGGCTCACCGACAGACAAACCACCAATGGCAATACCTTCAAAGTTGATTTCAGCAATAGCATTTAGGCTTTCACGGCGCAAATCAGGATACATGCCACCTTGGACAATACCAAACAACGCTTGGGTGTCGTTCACTGGCAAGTGCTCACGACAATCTTTTGCCCAACGCATTGACATTTCCATGGATTCGCGGGCTTCATCATAAGTAGCAGGGTATGGCGTGCATTCATCAAATGCCATCACAATATCACTGCCCAATTTGCGTTGGATTTCCATGCTTTCTTTAGGGCCTAAAAACCAACGTGAACCATCAATATGTGATTGAAAGCGTACACCTTCAGGCTCAATTTTACGCAAATCACCCAACGACCATACTTGAAAACCACCCGAATCGGTGAGAATAGGTCTATCCCAAGCCATAAACTTATGCAAACCACCCATTTTTTCAACAACATCTGCACCTGGGCGCAACATGAGGTGGTAGGTATTACCAAGAATAATTTCAGCACCAATATCATCGGTTAAATCAGCAGGGGTTAAGCTTTTGACCGTGGCTTGTGTGCCTACGGGCATAAAAACAGGAGTCTGCACTTTGCCATGCGGCAAAGTCACTTCGCCACGGCGGGCAAAACCATCTTCATCTTTAGCGATGATTTTAAAGGAAAGTGCAGACACCTAACTTTGACTTATGAAATAAGTAACGCATTAATCTTGCGCACAAATCCAGCGGGGTCTTCAGGCAATGCGCCTTCAGCAAGCACGGCTTGATCGAATAAAATATCTGAAAAATCAGCAATTTTGTCTTGAGAGCGCATTTTTACCAATCGCTTCACCAAATCATGTTCAGGATTGATTTCAAGAATCGGCTTGGCATCAGGCACATCTTGCCCAGCCTGCTTCAAGATACGTTCCATATTACCCGAGATATCAAGGTCATCGGCAACCAAACATGCAGGTGAAGTCGTTAAACGGTCAGTAGTGCGCACATCTTTGACTTTATCACCCAACACCTCTTTAAGCTTCTTAATCGCAGGTGCTGCGAATTTAGCAGCCTCTTCATGTGCTTTTTTATCTTCTTCAGCTTCTTCACCGCCAACGCCTGATAAATCGAGTTCACCTTTGGCAATGGATTGAAGCTCTTTGCCATCAAATTTGTCCAAGTGACCCACCAACCATTCATCAATGCGGTCAGCCAACAGCAACACTTCAATACCCTTCTTGCGGAACACTTCCAAATGTGGGCTATTTTTTGCCGAAGCCAAGTTTTCAGCAGTAATATAATAAATATTATCCTGCCCTTCTTTCATGCGCTCGATGTATTGCGCAAGTGTGACGGTTTGTTCGTCTGTTTCCGTGCTGGAGAAACGCAATAAAGCAGCAATCGCTTCTTTATTTTTCTCATCTTCAATCACGCCTTCTTTGAGGCAGTTGCCAAACTCCGCATAAAATTCAGCATATTTATCTTCTTCTTTGGTTGCTAAATCTTTAAGCCAAGTTAATACACGTTTACTTGCACCTTTTTTCATCGCCTCCATAGCTGGGCTTTGCTGCAATATTTCGCGGGATACATTGAGTGGTAAGTCTGATGAGTCCATCACACCGCGCACAAAACGCAAATAACGCGGCATCAAATCTTCAGTCGCTTCCATGATAAATACACGTTTAACATAGAGTTTTACGCCATGTTTGGCTTCTGCTTGCCACAAATCAAACGGCGCACGTTTTGGAATGTAGAATAACAATGTATATTCATACTTGCCTTCCAAGCGTTGGTGTAAATGCGCCAAAGGGTCTTCAAAATCATGGGCGACATGTTTGTAAAAGCCATTATAATCTTCATCGCTAAGCTCTGACTTGGATTTTGCCCACAATGCGGAGGCTTGGTTTACCGTTTCAACTTCAGGTTCTTTGCCTTCTTCGGCTGGGTTAAACATACGAATAGGAAATGGAATATGGTCGGCATATTTGTTGATAACCGAGCGAAGCTTCCAATCATTTAAAAACTCTTCAGCTTCATCGCGCAAGTGAAGCACAATTTCAGTACCGCGTTGCTCTTTATTGATGGTTTCAATGGTGAACTCACCATCACCAGCCGATTCCCAACGTACACCATGCTCAGCCGTAGTGCCTGCTCTACGCGTGGTTAAAGTAACTTTGTTGGCAATAAGAAATGATGAATAAAAACCAACTCCGAATTGACCAATCAGATGTGCATCTTTTTCTTCATCACCAGATAACTGTCCAAAAAACTCTTTGGT
>DQSL01000129.1 GCA_015663235.1 Mariprofundaceae bacterium | reverse complement strand
GAAGATAGCACGCTTGGTCGGGTTACTTTATTCAGGAATGTGACACCTTTGCGTATGCCTATTCATTATGGTGCAGGTGATGCACCTCAAGCAACTTTGGATATACAAGCGAAAATGGTTGAAGAAGGTATTGCAGACAAGGATGACTTAATCATCATGACATTTGGTACACCCATGGGTGAATCAGGTGGCACCAATGCAATGAAAATTATTAGTATTTAGTTACAACACGAAAAATAAAAGAGGAGAAAGAGAATGGCATTAATATCATTACGTCAATTATTGGATCATGCAGCTGAAGAAAGCTACGGCATGCCTGCATTCAATGTGAATAATATGGAGCAAGTTCACTCCATTATGGAAGCTGCAGATGCAGTTAACTCACCTGTTATCATGCAGGGCTCTGCGGGCGCTCGTGGTTATGCAGGCGAACCATTCTTGCGTCATATGATTGCAGCAGCAATTGAACAGTACCCACATATTCCTGTGGTTATGCATCAGGATCACGGCTCTGAGCCAGCAGTATGTTTGCGCTCAATCCAATCTGGTTTTTCATCAGTGATGATGGATGGTTCTTTGGAAGCTGATTGCAAAACACCAGGTTCTTTTGAATACAATGTGGGTGTTACCAAAAAAGTGGTTGAAATGGCACATGCTGGTGGCGTTTCAGTTGAAGGCGAGCTTGGCTGCTTGGGTTCTTTGGAAACAGGTATGATGGGGGAAGAAGATGGTCATGGTGCTGAGGGCAAGCTTGATTTGGATATGCTGTTAACAGGTGTTGATGAAGCCGTTGATTTCGTTGAGGCAACAGATGTTGATGCTTTGGCAATCGCTATTGGTACATCGCATGGTGCATATAAATTCACCAAACCACCGACAGGTGAAGTATTGCGTATTGACCGGATTGAAGAAATTCATGCAGCATTACCTAACACACACTTGGTGATGCACGGTTCTTCTTCAGTGCCACAAGAGTGGTTGGCTATCATCAATGAATATGGTGGCGAAATGGGCGAGACTTATGGTGTTCCTGTTGAAGAAATCGTGAAAGGTATCAAGTCTGGTGTTCGTAAAGTAAACATCGACACCGACCTTCGTATGGCTTCTACAGGTGCAATTCGTAAACACTTGAAAGAAAACCCATCTAACTTTGATCCACGTAAGTTCTACAAAGCAGCTAAAGATGCCATGAAAGACATCTGCCAAGCACGTTTTGAAGCATTTGGTTCAGCTGGACAAGCTTCTAAGATTAAAGTGAAATCATTAGAAGAAATGATTGGTTTTTATAAATAAAATCTTAAATAGATAGGTATTAAAGGGCGAACCATATGGTTCGCCTTTTTTTTTTACTTTGTTAGACTTGCAACATGATTATTAGGAAGCTTTTATGAAAGACTTATTGTATATTTGGAAAAGCCGTTGGTTTGCCTTTGTTCATGATATGGCATGGGTAGGTTTGGCAGTATATCTAGCGTTTTCCTTTCGTTTTGATTTTGGTGAAATTCCAGCTCACCATGTCCAAGCTGCTTGGTCATTCTTCTATGTGGCACTACCCATCCTATTGATTTCTTATTGGTTTTTTGGTTTATACCGTGGTATTTGGCGTTTTGCATCCTTGCCTGATTTACAACGAATTTTGCAAGCGGTTGTTGTTGGTTCTTTAACTGCATATTTTATTCTTTTTATTTGGCTTCGTTTGGAAGGTATCCCGCGCTCCACACTTGTTTTGTATCCTATTATACTGATGGGTGGTTTGGCAGGTTCTAGGCTTTTTTACCGTTGGCTTAAAGATAGAAAGTTAAAACTTTCGTTAATTGATGCGAAAAGAGTGCTTATTGTGGGTGCTGGAGAGGCTGGAGAGTTGCTGGTTCGTGATATTTTAAAACGTGAAGCATATTTACCCATTGGTTTCTTAGATGATGCGCGAGCAAAAAAAGGCATGGACATACAAGGTGTTCGCGTGCTCGGTGACTTGTCCGAACTCTCTCATATTGTTGTTGATTTAGAAATTGATGAAGTGTTTGTAGCACTGCCTGCTGCGGATAAAAAGATATTACAAACATTGGTTAAACAATGCTCTGACCTGCATGTTATGTGTAAAACAGTGCCAAATTTGAAAGAAATGGCGCACCATACAGTTGAAGCTAGTGATTTGCGTAGTATTCGTTTGGAAGATTTATTGGGGCGAGATGAAATCAATTTAGATAATCAACGGGTTTGTGAATTCATTCGTGGTAAAACGGTGATGATAACAGGATCTGGTGGTTCGATTGGCTCTGAATTATGTCGTCAAATGATGACATTTAAACCTGCCAACTTGATTATGCTTGACCATGCAGAGTTTAATTTATATCAAATTGATAATGAATTAAAAGGGTTGAAAAATTACAAAGCTACCAAAGCGGTGCTGGGCGATATTCGAGACCAAGAAAGAATGGAGTGGGTATTTAATGCGTTTAAACCTGATATTGTGTTTAATGCCGCAGCATACAAACATGTACCTCTTGTTGAAGATAACCCATCTGAAGGTATCAAAACCAATGTGTTGGGCACAAGTATGATTGCTGATATGGCTGCCAAGACGGGTTGTGATTACTTTGTACAAGTCTCCACAGATAAAGCAGTGAACCCTGCAAACGTCATGGGCGCAACCAAACGTATGGCAGAAATTTATTGTCAGAACCTCAATCATCGTTGTGAAACAGCATTTATTACCACACGTTTTGGTAATGTTTTGGGTTCAGCGGGTAGTGTTGTGCCATTATTTAAACAACAAATTGAAGCGGGCGGTCCCGTGACGGTGACACATAAAGATATTACCCGCTACTTCATGACGATTCCCGAAGCTGTTTCACTCATTTTGCAAGCTGCAACGATGGGCGATGGTGGTGAGATTTTTGTGCTTGATATGGGTGAACCAGTTAAAATTATTGATATGGCTAAACAAATGATTCGTTTGGCCGGTTTAACACCGTATGATGATATAGAAATAAAATTTACTGGCCTTAGACCAGGTGAGAAACTGTTTGAAGAGTTATTTCATGAAGCTGAAACATTGCAGGGGACGATTCACCCTAAAATCATGCTCTCAGGTACACGTCAAGTTGAATGGGATGAGGTGCAGCAACGGTTGGTTCTTATGCGTCAAGCCTGCCGAGAACGAGATGTACCTGCTTTGATTGATTTGCTACAACAGCTTGTACCTGAATTCACACCTGATAAACGCCTGCTTCATTAAGTTGCACTACATATGATTGTTGAAGTTGCCGTTTTTGCACCCCTCTGGCAAAGCTTTGATTACATCTGGGATGAAAAGCTTGGTGTTCCCGAGGCGGGTATTCGGATTGTTGTTCCCTTTGGATTTGGCAAACGTGTTGCGGTTGTACTTCGCGTTGTTAAGGATGCAGAAGCAAGCCAAGACTTGAAGACAGTGATTGACCGTTTTGATATGCAACCATTGTATGATGAGAAACATTACACTTGGCTCAAACGTGCTACGGCATACCACTTGTGTACATTGGGTGAAATGTATGAGCTTGGTCTTGCTTGGGCGGCACATGACAAACAACGGCGTTTTAAGTGTGTTGATCAAGAGAGAACAAATGCGCTTGACCAAGACTTAAGCCAAGCATTTCAAAGTAAACGAACTATTTCACTACAAACTATCGCAAAAAATTGTGCATCTGAAGCGTTGCAATGGCGTGTTTTACAAGCCGTACAGCAGGGCATTTTGCAAGAGGTGATTGCAGAGAAACAGCCTATAGAGCAGGAGAAATATACACCTGTTGTATTGCGCGAATCACAGCAACAAGCTTTGGATAAAATTGAGCAACACGAGCCATCATTTCAACCATTGTTGTTATTTGGCTGCACTGGTTCGGGTAAAACGGAAGTGTATCTTCAAGCTGCGAACCGCATTGTACAAGCGGGCAAACAAGTGCTTATTTTGGTGCCTGAAATTGGTTTAACACCGATGTGGACACAGCGTTTAAAAGCACGTTTTTCGGCTGTAAATATTTGGCATTCAGGTATGACAACACGCGAGAAAATATGCGTACGACATTCGCTCACCCAAACACAAGTGTTACTGGGCACACGCTCTGCATTGTTTTTGCCCCTACCGAATTTAGGTTTGATAGTGATAGATGAAGAGCATGACACATCCTTTAAGCAACAAGATGGCGTGGCTTATTCAGCGCGGGATATGGCGCTTCTTTTGGCGCAAGAGCTGAATATTCCTTTGATATTGGGTTCAGCAACACCAAGCTTAGAAAGCTGGCGAAGAGTGCAAGATAAAACCATGGACTGTGTGCGTTTAACTGAGCGCGTACATCAACACACAAATATCCAACCCGAAATTATTGATATGCGTGGCTCGAAGGATGTGTTGTCGCCAGCACTTTTACAAAAGCTAAAAGTCACCCATGAGCGTGGCGAACAATCCATGTTATATCTTAATCGACGGGGTTATGCGCCAGCTTTGCAATGCACTTCATGTGGTGATGTGCCCACATGTAAAGCATGTAGCTTGCGTTTAACACTGCATCGTAAACAGGGTGTATTGCGTTGCCATATATGCGATTACAGTCAACGTGCTGTCAAAACATGCAAGCAGTGTGGTGAGCAAGCCTACCTGCCTTTGGGCTCGGGTACAGAGCGACTGGAAGATGATTTATTAAAAGCATTGCCTGATTTAAAGCTGGCAAGATTTGATAGGGATGTGATTCGTAACCCTAAAGATTTACAGCAAACCTTGGCTCAATTTGAAGCAGGTGAGATTGATTGTTTGGTGGGCACGCAAATGTTGGTTAAAGGGCATCATTTTCCAAATGTGACATTGGTTGGTGTGATTAATGCAGACTTGGGCATGAGTTTACCTGATTTCCGTGCATCGGAGCGTTGGTGGCAACAAATGACCCAAGTGTTTGGGAGAACAGGGCGTGGTGCTGTGGCAGGGCAGGTGGTGGTGCAAACATGGAGTCCTGATGCGCCTTGGTTTAACAAGTTGGATGAAAGCAAGGCAGAAGAAGTGCTCAATGAGGAGTTGGCATTGCGAAAAATGACGCAGTTTCCGCCGTATGCAAGGTGGGTGCGTATTGTATTCTCAGCCACACATCATGAGAAAGCTATCAAAGCTGCCAAAGCTTTTGCGCAAGCGTTACAAGCTTGGCATGAAGTGAAGGTGAGTGGTCCTATGCCGTGTGCTTTGGAGCGTTTGGCAGGCAGATTTCGCTTTGAAATTATTGTGCGTGATGCAAGTCGAAAACTACTGCCTTGGAAGCTGTTACCACTGTTGCAAAAGCAGCGTGTACCATCGGGTGTGCGGCGTAAAGTTGATGTTGACCCGCAAGACTTGATGTGAAACGAAAAAAGTTAGTATTTATACCCGTGTCGTGGTTGAATTGGGTTATGTTCAAGCAATGCAATATAATTTTGGTTTTATGCGTTTTGGGGTTTGCCGTACCAGCATCCGCCGTTGAGCTCAAAGTAAGTGCTGAGAAAGTATGGTGGCAGTATCAAGAATATGCCAAAGATGCTGCAATTGCAGCAACCCAAGCTTCTTTTTTGCCCTCAAAAAGCCAAGGGCAAGGTGCTGCGCTCAAGCTTGGTTTGAGTAGTGAGCGGGATGAAACATGGTTCTTTGCGTTATCAGGGTCGTGGATGGATTCTACGGCGGCAGCAACGGAATATTGGAGCACAAAACAAATCAATGATATACGTATGAATCAATTGGATATACGTGCGGATGTGCAGTATGAAGTGATGCCTCACGCACGATTGGGGCTTTGGTTGGCTGGAAGAAAACAAGAACAAGAAAGGCAAAACTTCGTGGTGAATGGTGTGCCAACAGTTGTATCAGGCGAACCGATTGTTGAAACAATCACCAGCACTTGGTTGGGTTTATCCTTTGTGGGTTACGGAGGTAATCAGCAACAGCTGGAAGCCAGTATTGATGTTGCTGTGCCTTTGCAAGTGGAAATGACCAACCCTTTATTTGTGAATGCTTTTAGTAAAAAAACAGGTTACCGCACTGCCCTAAAATTTTGCTGGAATTTGCCGAAGTCCGAAGTTGGTTTTGAAGGTTTGAACATGGTGTTGGACTACCAATACCAAGAGTTGGGTGGTGAAAAACAAAACGATGGTAGCTTTTGGCCATATAATCGTTGGCAAACGCTTGGTTTTGGGTTGTTATACGCATGGTGATGATACAATCGAATCAAATAGTTGCCTTATTGCCCAAATGGATGGAAGTGGTGTTGGTTGTGCTTGCAGCTTGGTTTGTTGCAGGCTTATTTGTTGCATCCAATGAAGTGCCATTACAAGATGTGTCTAAAGCCATAAAAGCTGAAGTGCCAACAACAGAAGTGGATTCACGGTTTATAGAAAAGGTGCATTTGTTTGGGCAGCCCCGTGTTGCGCCAAAAGCACCGCAAGTCATTCAACCTACAGAAACACCTGTATCGGTAAGTCGGTTAAACATTAAACTTATTGGCACAGTGGTCGCAGGGGATAAATCGGCTGCCATGGTGAGCGTAGGCACGAGCAAAAAACAAGCTGTGTTTTTCTTAAAAGAAGAAATTCAATCGGGCGTAACATTGGAAGAAGTTGAGCCAATGGAGATTGTGGTCAACAACCGTGGTAAACGCGAGCGGATTAGTCTTGAAACAGGCAAGCGGCGGGCAAAAACAGCGCCTGTTGCCGTACCAAGGCGTGCTGCCCCAAGGTTGCCTATTCGCACGGATATTTTGAATAAAAAAATTAATCGGAATCATCTTAATTCACAAATGCGTAATTTTTCAACCCTGCTTAGCCAAGCAAGGGTTAGCCCACACTTTTCCAATGGTAAACCTGATGGTTTTAAGATTAGTGAGATTGTGAAAGGTTCGTTGTATGAAGAAATTGGTTTGATGAATGGCGATATTATTAAATCGGTAAACGGTGAGTCGGTGACGGGTGCGGAACAAGCTATGCGGATGTATCGCGAGTTGCAAAGCGCAACGTTTATTGATGTTGAAGTTGAGAGAAATGGCACAATGCAGCAAATCAGCTATGTTATACAATAGGATTAGAGGAAATAGGAATGCGAATGTTGGTTAAAACTCGAATTTGGTTATTGGTCGCGCTGCTTTTAAGCACAAGTACGGGATGGGCGCAAGATGTGACAATGAACTTTAAGAATGCAGATATTCGTGCATTTATTGAGTTTGTTTCAGGTTTCTCAGGCAAAAACTTTTTGGTAGATAATCGCGTGAAAGGCAGTGTCACCATCATTTCGCCCACACCTATTTCTGAAGATGAAGCGTATGATGTGTTTTTGTCTGTGCTGGAAGTGAATGGTTTTGCCACGGTGAATAGTGGTTCAGTGATTAAAATTGTACCACGCGCAGAAAGCAAACAAAAGGCTGTGACCGTGCGTGAATCAGGGCGCGCTCCGCGCAATGATGAGGTGATGACCCAAGTGTTGCGCCTTAAATATGCAGATGCCCAGCAATTGGTGGCATTGTTGCGCCCATTGATTTCGCCCAACAGCCATTTGGTAGCTTATCCAAGAGGAAACATGCTTTTGCTTACAGATTCTGCAAGCAATATTCGGCGCATTCAGGGTATTTTGAAGTTGGTGGACAGGCAAGATGCTGTGGGTGTTCAGCTCTTTCCGCTCGAACATGCATCTGCTGATAAACTGGCAAAAACATTGTCTGGTCTTTATGCCAAGGCAGGGCCGAATAGCCCCAATTCTGTCAAAGCGCTATCACATCAACCAGGCAACTTATTGATTGTCGTGGCTGCACCACAAATGATTAATGAAGTGGCTGCAATTGTAAAAAAATTAGACATCAAACCCAAACCTGATTCAGGGCGTTTGCAGGTTCGTTATTTAAAAAATGCCAATGCAGTTGATGTTGCCAAA
Organism: Mariprofundaceae bacterium; assembly: GCA_015663235.1. GTDB lineage: Bacteria > Pseudomonadota > Zetaproteobacteria > Mariprofundales > Mariprofundaceae > Ghiorsea. The sequence goes on along the minus strand of DQSL01000129.1, from coordinate 8,730 downwards.
GTGTTGAATGAACTTGTGGGTGGGGGTGCAGCAAAAACAGCACCTGTGGGTAAAAGTTTATTCACTGGCGATATTAAAATTGTTGCAGATCCGGCAACCAATGCCTTGCTGATTACCGCAGACCCCAGTGATATGAATTCGATGAATGGCATTATTGATAAGTTGGATGTGCGCAGGTTGCAGGTGTTGGTGGAAGCATTGATTGTTGAAGTATCCGCAGGTGTGGGTGAGCAATTTGGCATTGAATGGCAGAGTGCCAATGACTTTTCAGGAACGAGTGCAACCGCATTTGGTGGTACATCCTTTACAAATGCTGGTGGCACGAGCATTCAATCTGTGGCGCAAAATCCTTTAGCCGCAGGTACAGGTCTTGCAGTGGGTATTGCTAAGGGTACATTTACCTTTGGTACCAACACGATTGTGAACTTGGGTGCATTGGCTCGTGCATTGGCAACACAAACGGATGCCAATATTCTTTCAACACCCAATATTTTGACTATGGATAATGAAGAAGCAGAAATTATCGTGGGTAAAAATGTTCCTTTCATCACAGGAAGCAGCTCAACGCAGGGCGGTGTGACCAACCCATTTCAAACAGTTGAACGAAAAGATGTGGGCATAACTTTACGTGTGAAACCTCAAATTTCAGAAGGTAATGCCGTTCGCCTTGAAATATACCAAGAAATTTCAAGTGTGGATGGTGGCACGGCAGCAGAAGGTGGGTTGATTACCAGCAAACGCTCCATCAAAACGGTAGTGCTTGCCAATGATGGCGCGATGATTGTGTTGGGCGGCTTGATTCGTGATGATACCAGTGTGTCGGTGCAGCGCGTACCGTGTTTGGGTTCTATCCCTATTTTAGGAGAAGCCTTTAAGTTTACGGAGAATAGAAAAACGAAAACCAATTTGATGGTATTCTTGCGACCACATATCATTAAAGATGAGAATGATATTAGGGCAATCACCAATAGAAAATACAATGATATTAAGGATTTGTATGAGCAACCTATTGAGGGCGGCACAATTTTATTCCCGCATGAAAGAAATGAAGTGCCTGAAGAGTTTGCACCTTCACAAGACTTAACCTTAGAAGAAAGTCTTCCTGCATCACCTGAGCAGCAGTAAGTTATATGCAGCACTTTAATCGCATTTTAAATGAGCAAGTGGATGAAACGCGATTGATGCGTTTTTCATTGCCTGTACTGCGTTCGGCGGTGGTTCTTCCACTGAAACCTACGGATGATTTGATGAATCCTGTGGCAGTTGCAGTAGAATCTGCCGACACAGCCAGTTGGCCTTGGGAGCTGCTTGATGATTGTCGGCGTGAGTTTGGGGCAGAAGTTGAGCCTATACTTGTGCCTAAAGATGCGATTTTGATGGCTTTAAATCAGGCGTTTGATATGGCAAGTGCATCGGCTGAACAAATGCTGGAAAACCTTGAAGATGAAGAGGTGGGGCTTGCAAAAGAAATAGAAGAAATTGGCGATCTTTTAGAGTCTGAAGATGATGCCCCCGTGATTCGTTTGGTGAACACCTTGCTTTCCCAAGCCCTTAAAGACAGAGCTTCGGATATTCATATTGAACCCTTTGAGAATAATGTTTTGGTGCGTTTTCGTATTGATGGAGTCTTGCATAGCATTGTTTCACCACCCAAACGGGTGCAATCGGCGATGGCAAGTCGCATTAAAGTGATGGCGGGTTTGGATATTGCGGAAAAACGACATCCGCAAGATGGGCGTTTTCGGGTTAAGGTTGCAGGGCGTGAAGTAGACGTGCGGGTATCAGTGTTGCCAACAGCACATGGCGAGCGTGTGGTGATGCGTTTATTGGATAGAAGCCAAACACTACTCACACTGAAAGATTTGGGCATGAGCAAAGAACAACATGCCATGATGAGCAAGGTGATTAAAGAACCGCACGGTATTATCTTGGTTACAGGGCCTACGGGTTCGGGTAAATCGACAACCTTGTATGCGTCATTGATGGAAGTGGATAGAAAGAATCGCAATGTGATGACCATTGAAGACCCGATTGAATATCAGCTTGAAGGTGTGGGTCAAATGCAGGTGCAACCCAAAATTGGGGTCACATTCTCGGCTGGTTTGCGCTCTATTCTTAGGCAAGACCCTGATATTGTGATGATTGGTGAAATTCGTGATTTGGAGACGGCAGAAATTGCCATTCAAGCATCTTTAACTGGACATATGGTGTTTGCCACGCTGCATACCAATGATGCCTTGTCGGCTATTGTCCGCTTGCAAGATATGGGTTTAGAGCCTTATTTGGTGGCATCTTCATTGGTTATGGCACAAGCCCAACGTTTGGTGCGTAGGTTGTGTGGAAATTGCAAAACACCACGTGATATTAAAGATGACGAGTGGCAAGCTTTGGATATTTCGGCTGCGGATATGGCAGAGGCAACCGTTGTTTATGATGCCAAAGGTTGTGATGAATGTTTGAACACGGGTTATATCGGGCGTGTAGCTATTTATGAGTTGATTCCTATCACGCAAAGCCTTCGTAATGCTATTCATGATGGTAAAGGTCTTCCTGCGCTACGTAGACTTGCCGCCAAAGAAGGTGCGATTTCATTGCGTCAAGATGGGGCGAGACATATTGCAGCAGGTATTACCAGCTTTGATGAAGTATTGATGGCTACGCGTGCTGATGTGGTGATTGATTAGATGGCAATCTTTGCCTATGACGCTCTGGATGCCCAAGGCAAGCGCAAAAAAGGGCAAATTGATGCCGATTCTGAGCGTGCGGCGCGCAAAAGTTTACGCAGCCAAGGTTTGATGGTGCGCAAGCTTGAGAGTGTGGAACAAGCGCAAAAACAAGCTGCCAAAGGTAAAGCTGCAGCCAAACTTAAACCCGCAGAAACAGTGAACTTTTTGCAACAACTCGCCACCTTGATTGATTCGGGTATGCCATTGGTGGATTCGCTGGCATCCATTGCAGAAGGCATGGAAAATGCACGCTCAAATTCGGTGATTTCATCGGTGCGGCAGCAGGTGCTGGAAGGAAAGTCGTTGGCTGATGCACTGCGCACGCATCATTTTGATGATGTGATTTGTAATATGGTGGCAGCTGGTGAAGAAACAGGGCAGTTGGATGCAGTGTCTATGCGTTTGTCCGAACTATTGGAGCGTAGGCAGGAACTAAGCCAAGAATTATTATCCGCAACGCTTTATCCCGTCATCATCTTAGCCTTTGGTGTGGTGGTGATGTTATTCCTTTTGGCAGTGGTTGTGCCACAAATTGTGACAGTATTTGAAAGGGCGGGTGGTGATTTACCTGCTTTAACGGTGTTTGTAATTGCTTCATCCGAGTTTATTCGTAACAACGGTTTGATACTTACCTTTTTGTTCAGCGCATCTGTGTTTGCCTATATCATGGCAATGAAAAAAGAAGCCCTGCGTTATAAACGCGATGAATTGTTGCTCAAAATCCCTGCTTTATCATCATTATTACGCAAAACCAATACATCGCGTTATACACGTACTTTAGGCATGTTGCTTGAAGGCGGTGTGCCTGCCTTGGCAGCCATGAAAATTGCCCAGCAATCGGTCACTCTCTTACCGATGCGTGAAGCTGTGACCCAAGCCAGAGATATGTTGCGCGAAGGTGCATCGCTTGCTGATGGATTAAAAACAGGTGGTTATGTGCCTTTACTTGCTTTGCGTATGATTGCCGTGGGTGAGCAGTCGGGAACATTGGATAAAATGTTGATTCGGGTGGCAGATAATTACGATAAAGAATCTTCACGAAACATTAAGCGATTGCTGACCATCATGGAGCCCATGCTGGTAATGGGTATGGCGGTTGGTGTAGGTACATTAGCCATGGCGATTTTATTGCCAATTGTGGAAATGAATCAGCTTGTAAACTGATGAGGTTAAATATGTTAAAATATGTCTTAGGTTTGATGCTTTTATGCTCGCCAATGCTGGTCAATGCAGCACCTGAACAAGTATGGCAAGAAAGCATGAAACTTGCGCAACAAGGGCAGGATAGGCAAGCCATAGCCTTGCTTAATGGTGCAATATTGCAGTCTGGGCAATCAACGGTGTGGACGCAACGCTTTGATATAGCCAAGCGTTTATTAAAATTACGGCGTGATGCTAAAATCAATAGCACATACAACACTTTAATACCCAATAATCGCAACCAACACGACATATTGATGCAAAACTGGTTATCGCAGCACCCCATTCCTGCTGTGGAAGACTCTTTTATGCCAGCTTTGCTTGCATCTATTATTCCAGGCTCTGGTCATGCGTGGCTTGGTCGTTGGGGTGACGCGGGTGTGGCGGCAATGCTTGTTTGGCCCTTATTAATCCTAACATTTTGGGCTGCAAGGCGAGATATGGGGCCAGTCACTGTCTTCTTTGCCCTGATTACGGCATGGCTGTGGTCAGGCACAGTGTTTTCAGCCACATCGTTAGCGGAACGCGGTGATTTTGAAATGTATTATGTGTGGTGGCAAGAGGCGTGGGTGGCTTCGGGATTGCCTTCTAGACCTTGGTAATTAGTGGTGTCTGATAACCTGAGTATTCATCGCTTAGATTGGTATGAAAAATCACCCTTCTGTGTTGGTAAGTTCAAGGCCATTAACAATAACACCTCATAACGCCAGTTTACAAAACCTTTCGGGTAAAGAGCTGGAAGCATACAAAATGATTAGGTGTTGAGTTAAAAGGTTACTTTTTAGGTCTTAGTAAAATCGGTGCATAAGCGGTTATGAAAATAGCGAAGGCAAGCACCCAAAAGACTTGAGATATACCAATCAGGGTTTCATAAGCCCAAATATCAAATAAGGGTAGAATAACGCGCACAATGGCGCTGATAAGTATGGCAGAAAAAGCATAGATTAACGCTTTGGGCGGTTCATACACATTACGACCTGTGTGTGCCAGTGAAACCCTTGAAATCATACCCATGGTAATCATACCAATGCCGCCAACAGTGAAGGCGTGGATAGCCAATAGTTTGGGGATGTCCAAGTTGGCAAAGTAGGTGAGTGCAAAGAGCGCAAAGCCGAATGTAATCATCCAAAATGATAAATAAATGCTCCACAATAAACCTTGCTGCCAAATGATGGGGTGATGCCAGCGTATCAGGCGGTAGGCATTGAGTATAAACAATATTGTTGCTAAATATGCCGCTGTTGTTTCATGTTCGATAAACACTTCATTGATGGCAAAAGCTAAGAAGATAAATAGGTTGGTAATATCCACCCAGCGGGTGTTGAATAGTTTGACGGCATCATTTGTTGCGCGTTCGATAAAAAATGGAATCACCCGTCTGCCCATGGTCATAATTAGAGCAAGAATGATATACATGGCAGAAAATATGCCCCAAATCACACCATTTTCTAAATATCCCAATGCTCCTGCATAGAATGTGATGTTGCATAAAGTAATCAGCAAAACCTTGGCAATAATGCCGATTTGATTCCATTGTTTGGCTTTGACGATGCGGTGGGTGAGAATATAGGATAACCATAGGGTGAATAAAACATCAGTCGTTGCCGCAACTTCGATGAAAGATGTGCCAAACAAAAAACAAACCCGCGCTATAACCCAAAGCGCAAACAGGATAAGTAAATGTTTGCCCTCGGCAGTGGCTGTTCGCGTCCAAGTGCGCACGGATGTGAGCAAGAATCCAGCAATGACAGCCATGGCATAACCAAACAACATTTCATGGGCGTGCCACTCAAATTGACTGATGTTGTTGAGTTCAAAGTCTATTTGGAAAATATAAATGGCAGACCATAACGCCATGGTCAGCATGGCAAAAAAGCCCGCGCCTAAAAAGAACGGGCGGAAACCAACTTCTAAAAATGCTGTGGTGGGTTTGTCTGAGAGCATGGGGGCTATCTTAAGCTGCTTGACTGGGAAAAGACACTTCCAAAACCAAACATTCTTTTTCACAAGTAAAAGGTCCATGCACTTCATGGGGTGGACGGCTAGCAAAGTGACCTGCTTCTAGCCACATATCAAATGCCTCATCATATAAACGCCCTGATATGATATATATTTCTTCGGGGTAATCATGTGACTTTCCACCAAAGCTTGATGTGTCGGCTCCTGCTTTAAATCGCGTTAGGCAGGTGTAATCATCCGTTTTGTCATCCATTGCTAGGGTTAGCTCTTCAAGCATACCGTGGGTATCTTCAATAGGTTGCCATTGATTTTTGTGTTCAGTAGCCAGTATGTTGCAGTGCTTTTAGCCATAACAAGCGCCTTATCCAGTGCATGTGGTAACTTACCTAATAAAATTATAAGGCGCACTTCTTTTTAGCCCCTTTTTATTTATATTGACAGTGATAATCATTATCAATATCGTTCGGTGTAATTAACGAATGGAGATGATAAAATGAAAAAGATAATGACATTGGCACTGGCTTTGACATGTAGCGCAAGCATCAGTTTTGCCAATGAAGATAAGATTGCAGAGCTTCAAGCGCAATTGAATGCTCTAGCAGATTATGTTGAATCACAAGCAACACCTGTATCCAAAACCACACTCGGTGGTTATGGTGAAATGCACTACACCAATTTGAACAATACAACCAAGCAACTTGATTTTCACCGCTTTATTTTGTTCGTGAACCATGAGTTTTCTGACAATATTCGCCTTTTCTCAGAGTTGGAGTTGGAACATGCGATTTCAGGCGTGGGTAAAGTGGGTGTGATGGAATTGGAGCAGGCCTATATTCAGTTTAAGCGGGGAACTCGTGATATTAAAGTGGGCATGTTTTTGATGCCTGTGGGTATTGTGAATGAAACCCATGAACCACCAACCTTTTATGGCACAGAACGTAATCCGATTGAGAAATATATCATTCCCACCACATGGCGTGAAGGTGGAGTGATGTATTCAGCCAATCATGCCAGTGGTTTATCATGGGATGTTGCCGTTCATTCAGGGTTGAACACCTCGACATCCGTGCGCTCGGGGCGACAAAATGTGGGTAATGCGGTGGCGGAAACCTTGGCATATACGGGGCGCATTCAATATACAGGTTTGGCAGGTCTAACATTAAGCGCATCATGGAATCAGCAGGAAGATATGGATCAGGCAGCAGGTGGTCTTGGTGCGGCAAGTCTTTTGGAAGCGCATGTGATTTATCATATCGCAGACTTGAAACTCACAGCCTTGTTTGCTCAGTGGACGATTGAAAATGGGCTAGATACGCAGGGTTCAATTGTTGAGGCAAGTTATCGGATTTCACCAACTTGGGGTGTGTTTGCACGTCAAAACATATGGGATGATACGGGCGCAGGTGATAAAATCCAGTATGATATTGGGGCAAATTACTGGCCACATGAAGATGTGGTGTTGAAATTGGATGTGCAGCAGCAGAATGGATTGGCAGGCAATCAAGATGGGTTTAACTTAGGCGTAGGTTATCAATTCTAATGCGTTTCTTGCTGCTGTTGGTGTTGTCGGTTTGGAGTTTGCCAGCTCAAGCTGATATATATCTTGAGCCACAAGCTTTTGTGAAGCAGCAGTTTGCAGGCAATGCCCCTCAAGCCAAGGTGATTTGGCTGAATAAAACACTAAAAGCCAAGCTTGCAGATATTTTGAAGCATGAATATGCAGGTTTACGTGTGCGCTACTGGCAGGGTGGTCAACGAACAGTGTGGGTGCTAAATGAAATTGGCAAAGAAAAGAATATCACGGTGGGTATCACCATCGAACAAGGCAAGATTCGCCAGTTGCAAGTCTTGGCATTTCGAGAATCACGCGGTTGGGAAGTCAAACACGACTTCTTTACGCGACAATTTTTATCTTTGTTTTTAAAGGAGGGTATGTTGTTGAGCGGGCACATTGATAGTATCACGGGTGCAACATTATCGGTGAGAGCCGTGAAAAAAATGGCAAAAGTCGCCCTTTATTTGCATCAAACCGTGCAACCATGAAACGATTCTTGCATCGAGCGACAATTATTCGCGCCCATCGCAGCATTGCTTTGTTTTCAATTCTTTTGATTATGTTTACGGCGATTACAGGTTTTTTATTGCAACACGCCAAAGATTTTGGCTGGCATCAGCAAAGTATTGAACAAGATTGGATATTGGATATATATGATGTCAAACCTGCAATGTTCACCTCATTTTCAGTGGTTAATCAGTCTCAACAATATGTGACGCAAGTGGAACACCTTTGGTTTCACAACACAGCACAGTTGCCTATTCAGGGTGGGCATCTTGTGGGCGCAGCCAATATGGGTTCGTTGCTTGTCTTGGCAAATCAGCATCAATTGCACTTGTTTACACAGGACTTGGACTTGGTAGAAAGCATGGATGTATCACTTGATGGCGCAATTCGAGGCATGGGTGTGCAGCGTGGTGTATTGATATTGCAAACGGATACATCATGGTATCAGGCAGATGAAAGTTTATTGGTATTCACACAGCTTGCAGCAGCTAATACTGCGCGCCTTTCAAAAATAACAACACTTCCCAAGATGTATGCGCAAGTCCTGCCTGAGCGGGTGACTGATTTGCATTATATGCGTTTTATGCAAGATTTGCATGGTGGTCGATTGTTTGGTTTGCCGCATTGGATGATTCCAGACCTTACGGCTTTTGCCTTGTTATTTTTGAGCTTAACGGGTTTGATGATGAAATGGAAACGTAGTCGAGTATTAGGGCAACTCTGAACAAGTCCCATTAAAAGTGTTATAGTTTTTTTATCTCACTGAGGGGAGTTAAACATGAG
>DQSL01000140.1 GCA_015663235.1 Mariprofundaceae bacterium | reverse complement strand
ACATATTATTTAATGATACCAGTGCCATATTTTGTTGCGACTTAGGTACGGACACTTGGTGATACTTCTTATTCCCCAATATTTCCTGCATCGCCCAGCAAAGATGAGGTGGGTCGGTGCGAAACATGGTGGAACACATGCTCACAGTCGGTGACAAAAACCAAATCTGATGTTCAGGATGGTTGATGCGCAAGCGATTGACCAAGTTGAGCTCTGTTGCCACTGCAAACTTACTGTCTTTTTTGGCAGAGGCAACATGCTTGATAATCATTTCGGTTGAGCCGACAAAATCAGATGTTTCGCATACTTCCCGTGAGCATTCAGGGTGAGCCAAAATTTGAATGTCAGGGTGATTGTTGCGCATAGTCTCTGTATGTTCTGTTTTGAAAAGCTGATGCACGGAGCAAAAACCTTTCCATAAAATAAGTTTGGCGCGTTTGATGTCTTCGGCAGCGTTGCCACCCATAGGTTTGAAGGGGTCCCAAATAATCATATCATTATCGGTGATACCCATGGTTAAGGCAGTGTTTTCACCTAAATGTTGGTCGGGAAAGAATAAAATCTTTTCGCGTTTGTCCCATGCCCACTGCATTACCCGTTTGGCATTGCCAGATGTGCAAACGATACCATCATGCTCACCACAAAAAGCTTTGAGTGCTGCGGTTGAGTTGATGTAGGTCACAGGGGTGACTTCTTCATCTGCATTGATGACTTCGGATAACTCAGCCCAGCAACGCTGCACTTGCTCATCATTCGCCATATCCGCCATAGAGCAGCCAGCGGCAGGGTCGGGTAGAATCACGGTTTGCGAATCATCGGTAAGTACATCCGCCATTTCAGCCATAAAATGTACGCCACAGAATATGATGTATGGTGCTTTGGTTTTAGCAGCTTCTTGGGCAAGTTTGAGGGAGTCGCCTGTGATGTCAGCAAATCCAATCACTTCCTCACGTTGGTAGTGATGCCCTAGAATCAATAAGTTATCACCCAGTTCAGCACGCAAATCATGGATGCGAGCGATGACTTCATCTTCAGGAAGTTCATACAAGGCTTGCAAGGATAAGTTAAGGTTTTTCTTGGCTCTTGGGATACAAATATCAGCAGTCATAGGGGTGATACTGAAAAACAGATGGAGCATGTCAAACATTTGCATAGGTTTGCCGCATGATAGCTGCATCAAACTCACGATTTCCACACCCCAGCCAAGCCAATGAAGAGGGGTTGTTGGCGATGGGCGGTGACCTTAGCCCCGAAACATTATTGGATGCGTACAGCCATGGCATATTCCCTTGGTATGCAGAGGGTGAACCGATTTTGTGGTGGTCACCTAATCCGCGAACCATACTTTTTCCGCAGAACTTTCATCGCTCAAAGCGTTTGCAGCGGCGTTTAAAACAAGTGCGTTATCATGCATATCGCGACAAAGATTTTGAGGCGGTGATTTCAGCTTGCGCTGCCCCTCGGCGAGAAAAGGATGGCACTCTGGGCGGAACATGGATTCTTCCTGAAATGATGGAGGCGTTTTCGCGGCTGTTTGTGTTGGGTTATGCGCATTCCTTTGAGGTATATGATGGGGGTGAGCTGATTGGCGGGTTGTATGGGGTATGTTTAAACCATGTGTTTTATGCAGAATCGATGTTTAGCAAACAGCGGGATGGCTCAAAAATGGCAATGTCCTGCCTTTGTGATTGGGCGATGGATGAGGACATCAAGCTTATCGACTGCCAAATGCCAACGGCGCACTTGTTAAGCCTTGGCGCAAAAAATGTTGGAAGGGATGAATTTCTTAGCTTAATTAAAGTAGCATCTGTTTGACAATGTAAAGGCAACTCTTATAGTGCCGCCTCGCTGCGAAAGTAGTGACACTAAAATAACCTTGCTTTGAACGCGCCTAAAAATGTTTTAAAGCAACGATTATCAAAAGATAATCATACCAAGAGGAGCGCTATGTATTACGAAACAGTGTTTATCGTAAACCCTGATATTTCTCAGGAAAACACCGAAACCATGACCAATGAATTGGTCGATAAAATTGAAAAAGCTGGAGCCCGTATCGTGAAACGCGAATACTGGGGGTCTCGTCCACTTGCTTATTCTATCCAAAAACGTAACCGCGGACATTATTCATTGCTAGTCACTGATGGTGCTGCGGACGTATCTAAAATGATTGATGAAACTTTGCGTCTTGATGAGCGCGTTCTACGTTTTCTAACCACCAGCATTACTGAATTATCTGATGAGCCTTCGCCATTGTTGCGTCGCCGCGTTGCTGCTGAAGAAAAAGCTGAAGAAGCGAAGTCTGATGAAAAAACTGAAACCAAAGAAGAAGTGAAAACTGAATCTAAAGTTGAAGAAAAAACAGAAGAAGCAACTGAAGCTAAAGCGGAAGAAAAAGTTGAAGCAGAAGAAAAACCTGAAAAAGCTCCGGTTAAAAAAGCTGCTGCAAAAAAGGATGCTGATGTAGAAGAAAAGACTGAGGAAAAAGCTGAAGGCTAATCATGTTGAGCTTCATGGTGTCGTTGCCGACATTCATGATCGCTGGATGCCAGATGGAAGCCTTGCGATTGTTGCATCTTTAGTTGTTGAACGCCCACATTTGGGGCAGCAAAGAGCAACGATCATCAATGAACAGCCCATGCCATTGCGCGCAGAAGGTGAGCTTGCTGAAAAGCTGATAAAGCTAGACGGGCAAGTGGTTGATGTTCAAGGTGAACTTCGCCGCCGTTATTATAGCCGTGATGGACAACAGCGATGGGGTCAAGTTGAAGTCTGGGTACAAAAGATAAGTGTATCAGAAGATTTAGGAGAATAAGAATGAGTGAAGAAAATACAGTAAAAAAAGAAGCAGCACCAGCAGCAACTAAAACTGCTGATTCCCGCCCAGCTCGTCCAACACGTACTGATGGGGCTCGTCCTGCGCGCCCACAGCGTCGCGGACCAGGTGGACGCGGTGGTAAATTTCAACGTCGTCGCAAGTTTTGCAAATTCTGTGCAGACACAAGTTTAACCGTTGACCACAAAGACCCAGTGCTTTTGGCGCAGTTCATTTCAGAACGCCACAAAATCATCCCGTCTCGTGTGACCAGCACTTGTGCAAAACATCAACGTCAATTGACCACTGCGATTAAACGCGCACGTGTATTGGCATTGTTGGCATTTACACCTTTGCATCACAAGTAATGGCTTGAATTGATGAGTCAAGAACCTTTGCCAAAAGGCGTAGAAATGCCTAGAGCGCTTGACTTGTTTTTGACCAATCGTGTGCTTTGTGCTGTGTTAGCAGTATGGATGCTCACAGCAGTATATTGGGTTAATATATTGTTTGGCAACTTGGGGCTGATTGCTTTTATTCTGCTAATTGTGGGCGTATTGCTTCACCTTATAGTCCCCAGCTTGTTTGCTTTGATTAGCTTGGGTGGCGGGGTGAAGTTTAGCTTACAAACAGGTGCAATTGCAGCTGTTTTATTGTTGCTGCTATTGTCGGGAAGCGTAAGCACCGTGGTTGTTTTTATGCTGTTGTTTGT
>DQSL01000051.1 GCA_015663235.1 Mariprofundaceae bacterium | reverse complement strand
ATATCACAACGCCAACACACGCCATCTTCCACTTGCTCATTGGCAAGCACAGTATGGCAAGGGTCGCACCAGTTCACTTCCGCTTCTTTGCGGTACGCCAAACCTTTTTCCATCAATTTGGTAAACATCCATTGTTCCCAACGGTAATATTCGGGTTTGCAGGTGGCGATTTCACGACTCCAATCATAAGAAAGACCCAAACGTTTCAATTGACCACGCATTTGTTCGATATTGGCATACGTCCATTCCGCAGGTGGTTTGCCATGTTTAATCGCTGCATTTTCAGCAGGCAAACCAAAAGCATCCCAACCAATAGGGTGCAACACATTAAAACCCTGCATACGTTTGTAACGCGCCACCGCATCACCCAAACAATAGTTACGCACATGCCCCATGTGTAAATTGCCCGATGGATAAGGAAACATCTCAAGGCAATAATAGTTTGGGCGCAAATCCGCTTTATCTTTATTGGCAATATCAATGCCAGACTCATCCCAATGGCACTGCCATTTGTCTTCAATCGTTTGGGGAGTATATATCTTTTCTACCACGCATAACCTCTTGGAAAACTATTCAATAAAAGCCATAGCATAAACATGATAGCTTTGAATAAAAGCATAGAGTTTATCCTTTTCTCAAAACTTGCCTTCATGCAAGACTTCAACTATATTCACATGGTCTTTCTATTTTTTGGGGTAAAGGGAAAACAGCGCATGGAAAAATATTTTTTTTGTCTCGTCACAATGTGTTTATTGCTATCTCCAACCTTTGCTACTGCTGCAACACTGGATAATCTTGACCAGAGCAACTTAATCTCTGCCATTGATGATTATCGCTTTAGCGATTATGACATTGCCATCCAAAAGTTAGAGCTTTTGCATCAAAAAACACCCAACAACCCTGACGTATTGCAATATTTGGCTTTATCGCATGACGAAAGCGCAAGCCCTGATAAGGCAATCCCTTATTTTGAAGCATGGTTTAAAACAAATAATTACAATACATCAATCGAAACCAAGTTTGCTTGGTTGGGTTTAGCCAATGCTTATATGAAAACAAACCAGCCTGACAAAGCTATTGCAACGATGAGACGGTGGTTAAACGCCAACCCCAGTGATATGCAATCAAAAATCACGATGGGCGATATGTTAATCAAACAAAATAAACATCAAGAAACAACCATACTTTGGTCTCAGGTTTTAGAATCGCCAGCATCAACTGCCGACCAAAAAGCAGCCGCTTGGTATTATAAAGCATACCTTGCTTATCTGAACAACGATGTGCAAAACACCGAAGTATTTGCCCAGAAATCACTTGATACAGATGGTGAAGGTGCTTATGCAAGTGCTGCACAACGCTTAAAGGATTCACCATCACAGCAGCAACTTGGATTTAATGGTTATGCATCTTTGGAAGCCTTCTACAGCTCCAATGTGAAGCTCGCCCCTGAGCAACTGTTTGCCGCCGATGCTGATGGTGATAGTGGTTTACAAAGTACCTTGGTGCTTGGCTGGGCATTTCCCAAAGTAAGCGTAAACTATGTTTTAAGCGCAACCAAACATCAAACCTTAAACACGTATGACTTGGTAGCACATATTCTTTCTGCATCATGGAAAAAAGATGCCACTTGGCGATTCAAACCCAGCTATGAATACATCATACTCGATACAGATAACCTCTACCAAAGTTTTGGTCTGGGTATATACAATACACGTGGCGACTGGACGTATCAGTACACCGTGAAATTCAAGCAGTTTAACAATGCTTATGGTGATAATAATGTAGACTTGGAACGTTTGGGCGGAAGTAGCCATTATTTCGCTGCCAAAACAGACGTTGCACGCCAAGGCTATAAAATATCGCTCTCACCCTATTTGATTGCAGAGCTGACAAATGGTGATGCTACACATGATAATTCAGATAGTTATTATCAACTTGGTGGCAATGTTTCAGCGTCTATTCCTATTGCCAAAGGCTGGGAAACACAATTAAAGCTAGACATCTATTCAAGGTTTTATGCCGCAGCAGATACCAATATTTTACTGGATGCCACAGACAACACAAAACGACAAGACACCTACTTCAAGGTCGCCACTTCAACATCTTGGAAACCTTGGAAAGCCTATAATGTTTCGCTTGTTTTTAATGCATCCTATCTCAGCAATACATCCAACTACGATGATAGTTTGGTAGCAGCCAATGTGAGCAAAGCTTATTCTGGATGGCGCATAGGCAGCATGGTCAGTGGTCAATGGTAAAACCAGCCCCCATTCGTTTTTTCATTCGCCATCAACTATACTAGCACTTCACTACTTTTTTGCAGGAGGTTACAATGCTAAAAACACTTATACTTACGATGGCAGCAGCCCTGATGCTAACGCTCATCCCCTCTTCTCAAGTCTATGCCGCAGCAAGTATTGGTCGCATTGTTCATACATATGGACCAGCTTGGATTCAGCGTGGCACAACGCGTGAAAGAGCAATAAAGGGTCAAGTCGTTTTCCGCAACGACTCAATTGTCACAGGTTCGCGCGGCCGCGTTAAAATCATTATGGGTGATGGAAGCAAGGTATATATTGGGGCAAAAAGTCGTGTTTCCCTGCGCAAATATTCTCTTCGCGGCGGAAAGCTTTTGAATGCCCGCATCAATATGCTATGGGGCAAAGCCAGATTCTTTGTGAATAAGTTATCGCCAAAAAACGCTTCCTTCCGCGTGCGCACACCAACAGCAGTATTGGGTGTAAGAGGCACAGAATTCATCGTGCTTGTGCCACCAACACCTGAAGTTTTAGACCTTGCATTTGCCGACATTACACTTGATGACATACCACCACTTCCTACCAGCACCATACTTTCTGAAGGTGCGGTTGATGTCAGCGCGGGTGAAAATGGACAAGTGCAAAGGTTATTGCCAGGAAACACGGCTAAAGTCGATAAAGGTGGAAAAGTAACCATCCAAGAGACCAAAAAAGGCGATGCTGATATTAAAGATGTCCAACCTACAAAAGGTAGTGTTGATAAGCTGGGTAAGGGTTCAAAAGGTGACAAAGCCAGCAAAGGAGATACACCCAACCTCCAAGGAAAATCTAAGCCACCTAAGCTTCGTGACCTGCCCAAACGCCCTAAAAAACATGCGTTAGGCGATGTTATCAAAGCCAATATTGATGATATACCAACTGATATTGTCAATGCCATTCAAAATCTTGATAATACCACTGAAATTATTATCAAACCAAGCTTTGTAGCCCCTGATACTACCGCTCCCCAACAGTAAATGCTTTCTGTCTTAATCCCATTTACCGAAGGCGTTGAAGAAATTGAATTGGTTGCCATCGTGGATATTTTGCGGCGGGCTGATATTGAAGTGACTATGACAAGTTTAGATGGGCAGCCCGTCACGGGTCGCTCAAACATGACTATCCATGCCGACAAAACATTAGAAAGCATAACAACTGAAAACTGGGACATGCTTGTTTTACCAGGCGGGCTACCTAACGCACAGTTGCTCGGGGAAAGCTCTAAACTTAAAACAATAACACGATATATGGCAAAACAAGGAAAATATATCGCAGCCATTTGCGCTGCACCCAAAGCTTTAGCTAGCTTCGGTTTATTGAAAAAGAAACGTGTAACCTCACACCCATCTGTGCAACAAGCCATCGAACAACTTGAACCAAGTGTGATGTATGCTGAAGATGCCGTCGTTCTTGATGGTAATATCATCACCAGCCGAGGTGCTGGCACTGCGGTTGCATTTGCTTTAACATTGGTCGCTGTGCTTACATCCAAAGAAACTTCCGAATCCATTCAAGCTGCAATTCTCGCTTAAACAGTGCTTCTTTTAAGTAAAAGCATATCGCAAATGCTCTTGCCACCAGGTATTTTCATCCTTTTGGGTTTGGTATCCCTTATCTTTTGGAAAAAAGGCTGGGCGCGTTTATTGCTCGCTTTTTCTTTAGTCTGTTTATGGCTACTTTCAACAGAACCTGTTCGCGATGTTTTAACCAGTCCTTTAGAGTTTCAATATGCAGCACTTAACATCGAAACATTGGCACAACAAAACGCTGTCATTGTTTTGCTCGGTGGTGGTGTGCAAAAAAATGCACCCGACTACCATGGCTCAGATGAACTAGGTCAATCTTCTATGATGCGCACCATTTACGCGGCTAAAATTTCAGAGGTATCCAAGCTTCCTATCTACGCCACAGGTGGCTCACCGCTCTCAGAAAACACCGAAGCTGAAGGCGATGTGATGAAGCGCTGGTTGATTTGGTTTGGCATTGAAGACGCAAACATACACAGCGAAAATCAGGCAAATACCACTTGGGAAAATGCAATATTTACCAAGAAATTACTCGGCGAAAAACATATCAACACGGTTATACTTGTCACATCCGCTTGGCATATGCCCAGAGCCGTTTGGTGTTTTGAAGCGCAAGGCTTACATGTTATTCCCGCACCGACTGATTATCTCACCGAGCAAGCAGCTTATGATATGAGAAGCTTTTTACCGCGCTGGAATGTTCTTGATGATAGCAGCCATGCCTTGCAAGAGTATTTGGGTTTCTTGTGGTATAAGCTTAGATATAGCCCTTAATAAAAGTGACGGATTCAAGTCCCAAGTGCAACTTGAGTTAGTTTAGCTTCTGTGTTGAGAAACACTTCGTGTGGTACTTTATAGCCTAGTTTTTTCGAGGTCGATGGTTGAGCCTCTCGGTGATGGAGTCAATCTCTTGGTTGGATACCGTATTGAACAACCGCTTCTTGGTATGTATTGCCTGACTAAGCTGTTGGTGTTTTCATTTAACCCTCGTTCTCATGAAGCATAAGGGTTGGCAAAAAAGATGTCTTGAGGGTTTGAGTAACACGAACATGATCGCAGAGCTCCAAACCGTTATCTTTGGTGATGGTGTGAATCCTGTCTTGGAATGGGCTCAATAAACGAATATCTGCATCAACCAACATAGTATACCCGTCTAACCATATACAGCACAACACTCTACATCGATTTTGACGGTATAAATTAGAAACATTGCCCACCTTTTTGATTTACACTGTCTTTTTTCTCGGTTTCTGTCGGATCACATAGGAGTACAATAAACAAGAAAGCAAGAAAAAAGCCTGCAAACACTAGGGTTACAGGCTCTTATCTGTCTTTCTCGTCTTGCGTATTGGTGGAGGCGGCGGGATTCGAACCCGCGTCCAAAAACCATCAGCCAAAGGCTCTACATGTTTATTCCGTTATAATAGCACCTACTGAAAACCTAACGGACAAGGGCTTCAATAGGTCGTCTCGTTACTAGTTAACCTCTGGTAGCACGGGTCTACACTTCCAGAATGGCGATCCTATTTATTTGACCCCGGATTCTCAAGCAATAGGCAACTCAAGAGCGGGGTAACTTACGCAGCGTAAGCTAGTTCTGTGTCGTCGTTTGCGACTATTGTTTTGGCCTGGATAACGGGCGTACCTGCCCGACATGCACCTAAGGGTTCAGAATCTCTGTCGAAACCATGTCGCCCCCATGTGAACGTGCAAGTTTACACGCGCATCAAAGCAGCGCAATGATTAGTGAATAGTTTTGAGGAATGATTCTAAGCGAAGCAAGTCTTGCCACGCTCTGCGCTTGTTTTGTTGTGCCCGAAGCAAGTAGGATGGATGGTCAATCACCAGCACAGGAATACCACGATAAGTGAATCGCCCAGCGCGCAATTCTGATAATGACGCTTCTGTTTTCAGCATGGTTTGCGCAACCACACGACCCAATAAACATATCATTTTGGGCTGCACTTGTTCCAACTGTGCGGTAAGCCATGATTCACATGCAGCAAACTCAACAGGTTTTGGCGCTCGATTATGTTGTGGGCGACATTTTACGCCATTCATAAGATACACATCATCACGATTCAAACCGATAGATGCCAACATC
This sequence comes from Mariprofundaceae bacterium, assembly GCA_015663235.1. Lineage (GTDB taxonomy): Bacteria > Pseudomonadota > Zetaproteobacteria > Mariprofundales > Mariprofundaceae > Ghiorsea. The sequence continues at coordinate 6,248 of DQSL01000051.1, read as the reverse complement.
TGCTGAAACAACACCCCACTTGCACCCACAAAAGCCTTCCCAGCCAAGTCGTCATCCCGATTCGGCGCTTCGCCGATAAACATAATATCCGCATTACTATTTCCATCACCAAACACCAGTTGGTTGCGTGATTCCACCAACTCACAAGCCTTACAAGCTTCTGCTTGGGCTTTAAGCCCCTTTAAACCGTCTACCGAAACAGTTGCAACATGAGCAGCAGGTACAGCCGTTTCCTGCACAACTTCAGCTACTGCTGGAGTCAACTCTACTGATGGCTCTGCAACAACCACAGGTGCTTGAGCTTGTGGCTCAACATAAACTTGAGGCTGGACAGGTTCAGTTTGCACATGTAATTCAGCTTTCGGCTCAGCCACAAACGATGAAATCGGCGTTCGCACACCGATTTCTTTTAAATAAACTTGTTGAAAATTTTCAACGCTCATCTTTCTAACACTTTAAAACTTGAGTGATATAATTTTTAAGACCTAGGCGTGAGGGTGAAGACATAGCAGCGCTATTTCGAGCCCGAACAACAACGGTATTAAACATTATGACCTCAACTCCCCAAAAGGCCGTCAACGTAGGTTTTAGAACCTAGATATACAGGAACGCGTTGGTGTAATGCCTCAGGCTGCACTTCAGACACCAACATATCCTTACTCATTGATTTACCACCAGCTTGTTCCATCACAAAACCCATCGGAATCGCTTCGTATAATAAACGAAGTTTACCCGTGGTATTTTTATCATCAGCAGGATACAAAAATACGCCACCTTTAAGTAATGTGCGATGTACATCGGCAACCATTGCACCCACATAACGCATACCAAGACCTGTGTTTGATTTAAGCGTTTCAAGCTTATCACCCATACCATCCGACCATTGGGCTGCATTGGATTCATTCACCGAATAATAACCACCTGTTTCAGGAATACGGATATTATCATGGCTTAATTCAAAGCGCGCTGATGCGGGATTAAATGTGAAACCATGTGTGCCAGCGCCCACAGAATACACCAACATCGTTGATGGACCATAAAGCACATAACCTGCTGCAATCACTTCAGAACCCGCTTGCAATGTATCGGACACGTGCGGACGCTCAGTGTTGGGCGTTTTACGTTTTACGATTGAAAAAATTGTGCCAACTGGGCCATCCACATCCAAGTTGGATGAGCCATCAAGCGGGTCTACCAACACCAAATAATCAGCATCTTGATATTCTTCAATCACCAACAACTCTTCTTGTTCTTCTGAACCAACAGCACACACAAAACCAGTCGCGCGCATTTCTTCCAAGAAAATATCATCGGATAATACGTCCAATACTTGTTGTTCTTCACCTTGAATATTTTCAGATCCCGCCGCACCCAATGCTCCGCGAAACACTGCACCACGCAATAAAGCAGAAATTTCAACCGCTGCGCGTCCTACGCCTTGAATAATCGGCATCATGTCATGTCCATGTTCGCCTTCTTTTGCAATTCGACTAAGTGTTGTTGGCATATTACAGTTCCCCTCTGAAATAGAATAAAATAAATTCGGAAATTTATGCGGCGCATCATAGCCCAATAGTGAGATTATTACCATGAACAGTGAACACCAACGCCTTTACACGCTTACTGAGCAAATCCTCTCGCTGATGCAAGCTAATGGTGGCGCAATCTCGTTTCACAATTGGATGCAAGCTGCCCTTTATCAGCCCAAACTTGGTTATTATGAAAGCGAAGAGGTATTTGGTAAAAGCGGTGACTTCACGACCGCCGCCTCCATGGGTAGTTGGTTATCTATGGGTTTTGCCGAAAGCATCAACAAAGCATGGCAAGCTATGGGCAAGCCTAATCACTGGACATTACTGGAACAAGGCGGCGGCAATGGTGATTTATTGTGCAACACATTAGCCCAACTTGCGACACTTGGTTTAACACCACCCCACATCATCGCCGTGGAAACCAGCAAACAACTGCGCCAACGCCAAGCTGGTAACTTTGTCAAACACGGATTTACTGTACAGCAAGCAACACATCTGCAGGACATTAAACCTGTTGAAAACCTGATTATGTTTAGCAATGAGCTGCCTGATGCCTTCCCTGTCCACGCTTTCAGCTACAAACAACAGCAAACCATCGAACGTGGCGTAGATTGGAATGGTGAAAAGTTCATATGGGCTGACTTACAAGCTGTGGACACCCAAGTTGCCGCAAATATTCAGCAACAATGGCCAGAAGATTATACCAGCGAATTTAACCCCAACCTGCAACCTTGGCAGCAAGACATCAGCAACATCGCAATACGCGCCATCGTGCTCACAGTTGATTATGGTTATACCCAGCAAGAATATTACCGCGCCCAGCGTATGGAAGGCACACTCATGGGGCATTACAAACATCAAGTGGTTGAAGATGTGCTTAAACTCTCACCAGGTGTTTGCGACATCACCGCTCATGTCGATTTCACATCGCTCAAACAAGCTGGTGAAGCCGCTGGTTTAACCGCGATTGCCTACACCACCCAAGGTGCATGGTTAGCCCAAACCCAAGCCGTGCAACAACACATGCAAACCCTTGCTGCCGACCCAAGCGTAGACAATATCGCTCAAATCACCCAAGCCAAACGCCTAATGTTGCCCAATGGTATGGGCGAATCATTTAAACTACTGATTCAAAGCAAAGGTATAAACAAAAAAGGCAGCCAAACACTGGTTAGCCCAGCCTTTGACCGTCTGCATACGCTCTAATATTCAATATTACACAAACAGCCAAGGCGCTTCCTGTTGACGTTTTTCTTCATAGGTTCTGATTTTATCCGCTTGTTGCAAGGTTAAACCAATATCATCCAAGCCATTAATTAAACAATGTTTACGGAATTCATCCACTTCAAAGCCAAACACTTGTCCGTTTGGCGTGGTCACGGTTTGCGCTGCTAAGTCTACGTTTAACTTATAGCCTTCATTGCTTTCGGTTTCTACAAATAACACATCCATTTCAGCATCGCTTAATACCACGGGTAAAATGCCATTCTTAAAACAGTTATTATAAAAAATATCGGCAAAACTTGGTGCAATCACGCAAGAGACACCATAATCCACAATCGCCCACGGCGCATGTTCTCTTGATGAACCACAGCCAAAGTTTTCACGCGCCAACATGATTTGTGCGCCTTGATAACGAGGCTGATTCAATACGAAATCTTTACGGATGGGGCGATTGGTGCAATCCATTTCAGGTTGCCCCACATCTTCATACCGCCACTCATCAAACAAAAATGGGCCATAACCCGTGCGTTTGATGGATTTCAAAAACTGCTTGGGAATAATCGCATCGGTATCCACATTGGCTCTATCCATAGGCACAACCAAACCTTCTAATGTTGTAAATGCTTGCATATTTAACTCCTTCTTAGACCCTTCGACTTCGCTCAGGGTGATAAAAAACAACACTCTGTCATGCTGGGCATGGTCGAGGCATCTCTACTTACTTACGCGTTTTCTTTCCAATTTCTTACATCTACAAAATGACCTTTAATCGCTGCCGCCGCTGCCATAGCAGGGCTGACCAAATGTGTGCGCCCGCCCGCACCCTGCCTGCCTTCAAAGTTACGGTTTGAAGTCGAAGCACAACGCTCACCAGCATCCAAACGGTCTGCATTCATCGCCAAACACATAGAACAACCCGGCGCACGCCACTCAAAACCTGCATCAGTAAAAATCTTATCCAAACCTTCGCTTTCCGCTTGCGCTTTGACCAAGCCAGAGCCTGGCACGACCATGGCAAGTTTGATGTTATCCGCCACTTTATGCCCTTTGGCAATCGCTGCTGCCGCACGAAAATCTTCAATACGCGCATTGGTGCAAGAGCCGATAAACACTTTATCCACGCTAATCTCTTGCATGGGCGTATTTTCTTTTAAACCCATATATTCAAATGCCCGCGTCCAACCTTCGCGTTGCACTTCATCTCTGGCATCTGCCAAGTTTGGCGTGTTATCAACAATCGAAACCACCATTTCTGGGCTAGTTCCCCATGTCACTTGCGGTACAATATCGGCAGCATTCAAATGAACCTCTTTATCAAACACGGCATCATCATCTGATTGCAATGTGCGCCATGCTGCTTCTGCCTGATTCCACGCCTCACCAACTGGGGCATAAGGGCGACCCTTAACATAATCAATGGTGACATCATCCACAGCCACCATGCCGCAACGCGCACCTGCTTCAATCGTCATATTGCATAAGCTCATGCGCCCTTCCATGCTTAATGCACGAATTGCCGAACCTGCAAATTCAATGGCATAACCCGTGCCGCCTGCTGTACCAATCTTGCCAATGATAAACAAGGCAACATCTTTGCCCGTAATACCTGCTGGTAAATCGCCTTCCACGTTAATACGCATCACTTTTGGTTTTTGCTGAATCAAAGTTTGCGTGGCAAGCACATGCTCAACTTCGGATGTACCAATACCCACCGCAATCGCTGCCAATGCACCATGTGTTGAAGTATGCGAATCGCCACATACCACCGTCATGCCTGGCAATACCAAACCTTGCTCAGGGCCAACCACATGCACAATACCTTGACGAATATCGTCCATTTTAAATTCTGTGATACCAAACTCTTCACAATTGCTATCCAATGCTTCCACTTGGGTACGCGCCACAGGGTCGGTGATACCATGCTCCAAACCTGTGGTTGGCACATTATGGTCAGGTGTCGCCACCGATGCCGATGTACGCCAAGGTTTACGCCCTGCGATTCTCAAGCCTTCAAAGGCTTGCGGGCTGGTGACTTCATGCACCAATTGGCGGTCGATATACAACAATACCGAACCATCATCAGTTTCATTGACCACATGTTGATTCCAAACTTTCTCAAATAATGTTTCTGCCATTTTTATTCACCTCAAGCCACTTCTTGGACGAAGCGAAACCTAACAATGCTTGCCTTTAAAGAAAAATGAAATAATCTCCTCGCATGGTTGAGATAAACTCATGAGTAAATCGATTCCTTCGCTTAATGCCTTGCGCGCATTTGTAGCTATTGGCAAACATGGCAACCTCAAAGATGCAGCGACAGCGTTGTTTGTGACACCATCAGCCTTGAGTCATCAATTAAAAAACATGGAATACATGTTAGAAACCCAACTATTTCAACGCAACAAATCAGGGTTAAACCTCACAGTCAGTGGTAAACTCATTTATGATGACCTGCACCAAGCATTTAGTTTAATTCAACAGTCTATGGATAAGCTGCAACAACAGCCGCAGTCCAATATATTGAACGTCAGCATGTTATCCACTTTCGCTATGCGCTGGTTTATCCCACGTTTGGCAGATTTTCAGAAGCAATACCCTGATATTGAAGTACGTATTTCCACATCTGTACACGAAGTTGATTTTACTAAAGAAAATATGGATTGCGCCATTCGCTCAGGGCATGGCAACTGGCAAGGTTTACAGGCTGAATATCTATTCAGCGAGACTTTTACGCCAATATGCAACCCAAAACTGGCGAAAACATTACAAACACCTGAAGATTTAAGCCAACACACCCTACTTCATGCCCGCCTTCGTCCTGATGATTGGCAGGTATGGCTTAAGGCTGTGGGTGCAACCATTAGCATTGCACATGAACAAACATTTGAAACACGCAATTTTGCCATTCAAGCCGCAGTAGATGGTTTGGGCATCACCATTGTTGACCCATCATTGGTGGCAGAAGATATTAAAGCAGGTCGCTTATGTACCCCGTTCCACCAAACTTTAGCAGATGAAAACGCCTATTATTTGGTGTATCCGAAAACATTAGTAGGCAGTTCGCCCGTTAAAAATTTGCAAACATGGTTATTATCACAAGTTTCAACATCGCAAAAAAATACCCTCAAGTTGCCTTGAGGGTATAAAAACATAGGGTTAAAGTATCTTAGCTTGTAGCGTCAGTTACTTCCGTTACAAACAATACCGCGAAAAGAGCAGTTGCCACAATTGCAAGTCCATCACGGTATAAAACTTTACCCAACTTCTTAGTTACTGTACGCATAATTATCTCCTTTCACGTTCAAGATAAGGCAATCATACAAAAGAAACATGACAGGAATGTGATAGAAATCATAAAAATGAAATTAAATAAACTTAATCATTACACAATGTTACACTAAGGCAACTCTGAACAAGCGCGTACTTTTCGCTGTAAGCATCAAGTTTTGTAATTTTAGGGAGAATCGACCAGCATTCTCTTAGTTTTTCTCT